>JBEAZL010000050.1:0-10699 GCA_041170085.1 Bacteroidota bacterium | reverse complement strand
GCTCAATCCGGAAACATCTCATTTGAAAACATGAAGCGCGCTGTGATCGTAGGTTCGGCGATGGCATCATTTACCTGTGAGAAATTCGGTCCGGAGCGTCTGTTTGAAATCACCCGCGATGAAATCAACAGCCGCATCGAGCAGTTCGTTGAGCTGACCAATTTCGAGATTTCCCTGGAGGCGTAAGGTTCCCGGTTTTGATGTTGACTATGTGGTTTGGTAATCGATAGGATAATCCCAAATTCTGCATTAGAAAATCTATTGCGGCTTCAGCATTATATTAGTTCGGCGAGCCCCACTGGAGTCAGAGCGAGAGCGGAGAGCGAGTATTGAGTTGAATGCGTTATGGTTTAGCAACCCTGTAGGGGTTCCAGATGTTGGCATTCAGAATCAGCGCGAAGTTCTGGTCATCATTCCAATGCAAGGCAAGTTTCGATTGGGTAGAGTGAATTTTATCTGCGGATAAGTCAAGTCAGATGTGCCACTCCGCACTCACTCTGTTTCTCACACCGATTTTTTTGGGGACCACGGGAGTCAGAGCGAGAGCGGAAAGTGAGTATTGAGACGAGTTTTGAGACCGGATGTAAGAATCTGGATTCAACCTCTCCAAACTCTTCCCTCCACTCAAGACTCACACTACACACTCACACTGATTTTTTTTGGGGACTACGTCCCGCCCCTCCCCTTATCGCAAAATTATCGACGGCGCGATAAACGGAGGTACCCATGCCAAATTTTGGAAAAAATAGATTGTGGGATATAATTCCAAATTATACATCAGAAAATTTGTTGTGGCTTTAGTGTTATTGTAGTTCTGCGACCCCTACAGGGTCGTAAAATCAACTATACGACCAAAGCTATCGTGCTGTGACCCCTACAGGGTCAAGATTGATCAGAAATTCTGCAAGGTCATTGTTTCATGGGAATACCAATCCAATCATGAACAACAGGATGCATTTCAACTGTTCAACCTGACTTCCACGCACCATAGCTCTGGAATTCATTCCGGGGATATGGTGAAACGAGTTGATCACCTGATCGCCAGATAATCCATCGGATTCACAGGTATTCCATTCACCCACAATTCAAAATGAAGGTGTGGTCCATCGCTGTGCTCGCCTGAGTCGCCGATAAAAGCAATACTCTCTCCGGCCTTCACAGGATCGCCGAGCTTTTTGAGCAGGGCGGAATTGTGCTTGTAGACCGATACCATGTTGTTTGAATGCTGTATCTGGATCACATTTCCACCGTCGGCGGTAAATGCAGCGGCGATTACAGTTCCATCCAGTACAGCCCTCACCGGCTCTTCCTTCGGACCTACGAGATCTATTCCGAAATGGCCCTGCTTTGGGTCAAAATGCCCGGATACAGTTCCGTTGACCGGTTTGTACAGGAGCACACCCATATCCTGCTTTCGCCTGTCCTGATCGGCCTCCAGGGTATACCGGTCCTCTGCGGCAGTGCGGTTTCGCATATCCTGCTCCAGGTCGCTGATGCCTGCTGAAAGATCGCCCTGCTGGACCTCATTGGGGACAGAGTCGCCCTCCTGCACCACGCCGCCCGACAAAATAACCCTGAGGTTGGCGAGATATTTTTCCTGAGAATCCATCTCGGCCATCAGCGAATCGATCATCATGCGCGACCGGCGGGCATCCTCGCGGTACACATAATCTTCACAATCCGGAACCACATAACGCTTGAGCGGGGTGAAGGCCACGAGCAGGTAGATGAGGCTGCCAAAAACGATCAGCAGACCGCCAAACATGACGATCACGTTCATGGGGGTAAGCGAATAGGAAAACTTTTCCTCGAAGGTACGCTCGTTCAGAACCGTAAGTCTGAAGCGACTTTTCAGCTTTTTCAGCAGGAGTCCTCTCTTTTTCTTTTCAGCCATATTTCCCCGATCTCGTGTTCGCCAAAGAAACACAAAGAAAAATGAAATATTTTAGCCGCCTTTACGTTACAGCCTGCCCCAAAACCACTGACCCATTGTTTTCCGGTAAGAACCGTATAGCTTTTATCTTCGTTTCCAGCCTGCTGGTACTGGCCGTTTCGTGTACAACCAAGCGGGATGGGTTCGTTTACAGGGCTTATCACAACACTACGGCTTATTACAACGGTTACTTCAATGCCGGTGAGAAGATCAAGGCAGGCCTGGCCACTATCAAAGCCGCTCACGTAGAAGACTACGATTCCATCATCCCGATTTTTATATACGGTACCGAGGAGACCGCCAAATCCGCCTATCCGGACATGGAGCTCGCCATCGAGAAATGCTCGAAGGTGGTTGACAAGCACAACATGGACCCCGCAAAGGCCAAGCCTTCCAAGCGTCCGGAGCTGAACAAGTGGATTGATGACAACTACATGCGCATTGGCGAGGCCAATTTTTACAAGCGAGGATATACCAAGGCAGAGGAGATCTTCAAATACGTAGCCCGCAAGTACAAGGACAAGTCGGTGCAGGCCAAGGCCAACACCTGGCTGGGACGCGTTTATATTGCCAAGAAGGAATATTCGGAGGCCAATCAGGCGCTGAACCGCGTGGATATTGTGAAAGACATGGACGAGAAGCTGAAGGCAGACTATTATCTGGTCTATGCCGACAACCTCATCCATCAGAAAAAGTACGAGGCAGCAGCCGAAAAGATGGAGACAGCGCTGAAGCACATCAAGAAGAAGCGCGACCGGGCAAGACCACTTTTCATTCTCGCCCAGCTATACCAGAAGATGAACAAGTGCTCCGAGGCACAGGCCAGTTACAAGGCCGTGGAAAAGAGCCGGGCACCTTATGAACTTGAATTTTACTCCAAGATCAACCGCGCAACTGCCTTCTGCCGCAAAGAAGGAAGCAGTGCCGAAATCCGCAAGGAGCTCTTCAAGCTGCTGAAAGACGACAAAAACATCAACTACCAGGATCAGATCTACTACGCCCTGGCCGATCTGGAGCTGGAAGAGCAGCACCGCGAAGAAGCCATCGCATACCTCGAAGAATCGCTTCGCGCCAATAAGGACAACAAACGCCAGAAGATGAAGTCGTTCCTGAAACTGGCCGACCTCTACTTCGATGAGCGTCAGTATCCCGATGCCCAGGCATACTACGACAGCACTTTCAGCAATATCGACGAGACACATCCGCGTTACAAAGAGATCAAGGCAAGGGCAGAGAGCCTCACCGAACTGGTAGGTTACCTGAACACCATTGCCGAGCAGGACAGCCTTCTCGAAATATGTGGTCTCTCTCCTGAGCGACTCGAGAAGAAGTTGCGCCAGGTTCAAAAGCAGCTGGAAGATGAGATGGAAGAGCAGCGCCGGAAAGATGAAGAAGCTGCCGCGCTGGCTGAACAGGAAGGCGAAGCCGGGCTGACCGGAAACTACTGGGTTTACAACTCAGAGCAACGCACCAAGGGAAAAGAGAATTTCGTGGATTACTGGGGAGACCGTCCCCTGAAGGACTATTGGCGACTGAGTTCAAAATTGTCGTCATCGCTGAGCGAAGGTGAACAGGAGGTGGAAGGTGAGAATACCGGAGACCAGACTGAAGTGTCAGAGGATAAATACGCTGTGCCCAGCATAGATGAATTACGTGCGAATCTCCCCTGTGACGATCCGTTCAAGATGGAATCGGCGACAGCATCGGTAGCTGAAGCCTATTATAATGCCGGGGTCATCTATAAAGAGAAACTCGACGATGACGATAACGCCATCAACTCATGGGAACAGCTCATCACGAATCTGGACGAAAGTGATTTTCACCCTACAGCTATGTACCAGCTTTTCAGAACATGGCTTGGCAAGGAGCAGACACCGGGATATGCGGCCAGTCCGTTTTGTTCGCAGTGTTCATCGGCCTTCTGGGGCGATATGATCAAGTCGCGCTACCCCGGTTCAGAATGGGCAAGACTGGTGGACAATCCGGAGTACCTGGACTACCGCGAACTAAAAGAAGCAGAAGAAGTGGCAGCCTATGAGCTGGTTTACCGAGACTACTCCAACCGCAATTACGGATATGTAATTGAGCAGAGTACCAGGGTAATTACTTCAGAACCACAGAACCACCTTCTGTGCAAGTACCGCCTGCTTCGCGCGATCAGCGTAGGATACAGCGATGCCCCGTACAGCATTAAAGAGAATTATCAGCGCGAGCTGAATGAACTGGTGCAGACATGTGCCAATACAGATGAAGCGGCAAGAGCACAGGAACTTCTCGCGGCGCTGAATGCCGGTAATGCCCAGCTAAACGAAAAACCCGAAGTTGAGGAATCGACCGGTGAAGGCAACGAGATTAAGCCTGAGGTGGAAAATCCGTTCAAGGTCGACAACGGACCTGAGCAATATGTAGCAGTAGTACTCCCGGTTCAGGGTACTGATATCAATAAAGTGAAATCAGGTCTTGCCGATTTCAACACCAAGTACTACAACTCTCTTGGCCTTAAAGTGACCAACAACCTCATCGACAAGACCAGTCATATCGTATTGGTGAAGTCGTTTACCAAGATACCGGATGCCCAGGAATATATGGGAACCATGATGAGTGTTGAAGAAGATAACCTGAAGCCGGTCAACGCATCGGGCAATCAGATCTTCATTATTTCCAAAGCCAATTACATTACCCTTTTCAAGACAAAAAGTCTCGATCTTTACCTCCAGTTTTACGAGCAAAACTTCTAATCTCAAGCCCATGATGAACAACAAGAAAAACATGGCCCGTCCGGGTGAAGCCGCACCAGACATGGCAATCAACCGTATTGTGGAAGGTACCACCATCGAAGGAGAGATTCGCTGTGAGAGCAATATCCGCATTGACGGGAGTTTTACCGGTAACCTGACCACCAAAGGACGTCTGGTTATTGGTCCTGCAGGTCGCCTGGAAGGCACCATTCAGTGCCAGAATGCCGAGATCGAGGGATGGGTTAAAGGCCGCGTGGTTGTTCAGCAGCTGTTGACCCTGAAGAGTTCTGCGAAAGTGGAAGGAGATATCTTCACCGATAAGCTGAGCATTGAGCCGGGCGCCGGATTCACCGGGGCATGCAGCATGGGTGCCAAGGTGAAGGAGTTCAAGAAAGATGAACCAAGAACAACCGAGAAAGAGAGCGCCGTTGCGCTCTAAGTCGTTTCTGCGCTTCAGCTCGATGGCTACCCAGATGGGTGTGATCATCTTTCTGGGAGTGTGGGGAGGCATCAGGCTCGACCAGAAATTTCCGAATGGATTTCATGCATGGACCCTCGGCTTGTCGCTTTTTAGTGTATTTGTAGCCATTTATCTTGTGATCAAAGACCTCAGCCGTTGAAATCATTTCTGTCCAAAGTTGTCATTCTCGCCATCGCCCTGTGCGCAGGCATCTTCGCTGTAACCCGTTTTGCAGGCATTCCCATTCCACCGGCCGCCTACGGGGTGGTTGTCGCCTTTGCCCTGCTCACCTGGATACTCTACCGCAACATCATGAGTTCGGTTGCCAGGAACCCACGGAGGTTTGTTTCTGCCATCATGGGCAGTGTTACCATCAAACTTCTGGCATGCGCAGTTTTCGTGGCGGTATACGCTTACCTGAAACTTCCCGGAAAAGTCGAAATGGCCCTGACCCTTTTCATGATTTATGCTGCCAATACCGCACTTCTGACCGGACAGGTGAGCCGGCAGCTGAGAACCTGACCCCCTGCAACCCTTGTATTCAGGGCATCTTTTACCGATTCTTCATCCTTTTTTAAAATACCGCTTGTGGAACGGAATGGCGTAACTACTTTTGCCGCGCGTTTACCGAAGGGACTACACATGATTTTCACCGCAAAACCCAGTGTTCATAAGGCTTTCAGGCAAATCCTGCCTGCGATCGTAACGGTGTTTTCACTGATGTTCAGTGTTGCCGGTCATGCCTCAGACGATGCTGAGGGTAAATTCAAGCCCGGTGAAATGATCATGCACCACATTTCAGATGCGCACAGCATCCACATGTGGGGTCACACCAGCATCCCTCTTCCGGTGATTCTCTACACAGACAAGGGCCTTGACATTTTTATGTCGAGCAATTTCTGGGATGAGCATCACAACATGGTTCCTTATACCAGTCCTAAGACAGGTTATACTTACGAGAACCACCACGAGAAAATTGTTATCGTTGAGCCGGGAGCTGCCCATATCCATGTTGCAGACACCCTGAGCGCTGATACGCTTCATGCAGAGGCCCCTGCTGTTCATGCAGAAGCTGATCACGGACATGAAGCTGCTTCACACGGCAGCCTGATTGATTTTTCGATTACCAAGTCGGTTTTTGGAATGATGTTCATTCTCGCCCTCCTGGTATTCGTATTCCTGAGAGTTGCAAAAGCATACAAGAAGAAAGGTGCACCGAAAGGGTTGCAGAATGTGATGGAAGCACTCGTGCTTTTCATCCGCGATGAGGTGGCCATTCCTTCGCTGGGCAAGAAGCGCGCGAAGAAGTTCCTTCCGCTGATGCTCACCCTGTTCTTCTTCATCTGGGGATGTAACCTTCTTGGTCTGATACCATTCCTCGGCGGATTCAACATCACAGGTACCCTGAGTATCACCCTGGTGCTGGCTACCATCGTATTCATCGTAACTTCAGTAAACGGAAACGGACATTACTGGGGGCACATTTTCTGGCCTCCGGGCGTTCCATTCTTTGTTAAGCTCATTCTGGTTCCTATTGAGATTGCCAGCGTATTTATCAAGCCAGCGGTACTGATGATTCGTCTAACGGCTAACATTACAGCAGGTCACATTGTGATTCTGGCCTTTGTGAGTCTGGTGATTCTTTTCGGAGCCAACGGCATGATAGCGGGATACAGTGTCGGAGTCGGCGCTTCCCTTTTCATGATATTCATGTTCTTTATTGAATTGCTGGTATCATTCCTTCAGGCATATGTGTTTGTGCTGCTCACAGCGCTATACCTGAGCGATGCTACACAGGAACACCATCACGAGGATCATCATTAATCATTCATAAGCACAACTTTTAAATCAATATAATCACATGGAATTCTTGACAGTATTCATGGAAGCAGCTGCAGCAGCAGGTTACGCTGGAATCGGTGCCGGTCTTGCTGCTATCGGAGCAGGTATCGGTGTGGGTCTGATCGGTGGCAATGCCCTCGAAGCAATGGCACGTCAGCCTGAAAGCATCGGAGACCTCCGCGCCAACATGATCGTAGCAGCCGCTCTCGTAGAAGGGGTAGCCCTCTTCGCCGTGATCGTTTGCCTGCTGGTGGCCCTCGGTTAATTCGCCCAAAAGGCGGAATGGCTCATGTGCCTTATGGCGCCTGAGTGATTAATTCATAAATCGAAAACCAAATGGAAGGTCTGTTAAAAGTAGAATACGGAACCGTCTTCTGGGCGACCGTCTCTTTCCTCGCCGTACTCTTCATTCTGTGGAAGTTCGCGTGGGGTCCCATTCTGCGTGCACTCGACGAGCGCTCAGGGAACATTGAAAAAGCCCTGAACGAAGCCGAGAATGCCCGTCTTGAAATGGCCAACCTCAAAGCCGGCAACGAAGATCTTCTTCGTCAGGCCCGCGACGAACGCGACAATATCCTGAAAGAGGCCAAGCAGGCCAAGGATATGATCGTGGCAGAAGCCAGAGATAAGGCACGGGAAGAAGCCGACCGCATGCTCGAGGCTGCCCGCATTGAAATCGATAACCGCAAAAAAGCGGCTATGGTTGAGCTCAAGAACTATGTAGCCAACCTGTCGATCGATGTAGCAGAAACGATTGTGAAGGACAGGCTCACCGACGGTGAAAAGCAGAAAGCACTGAACAGCAAGCTCATCTCAGAAATGAGTTCAAACTAAGAACATGGCAGGTATAAGAATATCCTCTCGTTATGCCAAGGCACTGCTCGAACTGAACAAGAACGAGCAGGAACAGGATATGGCATTTGCCGACATGAAACATGTTGCTGCGGTGATTGACTCCAGCAGGGATCTGGAGGTATTTCTGCAAAGCCCGGTTGTCAAAAAAGATAAAAAGGTGAATGTGCTGACTTCGATCTTTGGAGCGGATATCAGCAAGACCACCCTGGCGTTTATTGTGTTGCTTACCCAAAAGGGACGTGAAGGGCTTCTTCATGAAGTAGCCGTTTCATTTGTTCACCAATACAAGGTGATGCGCAACATCACTGAGGCCAATGTGGTGGTTGCAGCGCCTCTCGACGACAATGAGCGCAGCGGACTGCTGGCTATAGCCGGCAAGGTTGCCGGAGGAAAGGTTGAACTGGCCGAGAAAGTGAACCCCGAGATCATCGGAGGGTTCATTCTCAATGTTGCTGATCGTCAGCTCGACGCATCGGTATCATCTCAGCTCACCAGCCTGCGCAGAGAGTTCTCTGAAAACCCATTCGTTCCGGAATTCTGATGAATCCGGAAGACGTGTAAACAAGAAAAGCCGTCGTGTCCTTGACACGACAAACAACAAGTAATAAGAATTACCATGGCAGAAGTAAAACCTGCGGAAATCTCAGCCATCCTCCGGGAACAGCTGGCTGGTTTCAAAAGCGAAGCAGAGATCAGAGAAGTGGGAACCGTGCTCCAGGTGGGCGACGGTATCGCGCGTATCTACGGCATGAACAACGTGCAGTATGGTGAGCTGATCGAATTCGAATCAGGTGTTCAGGGTATCGCTCTTAACCTCGAAGAGGACAACGTAGGAGCTGTACTTCTCGGAGCATCCGGCAGCCTCAAGGAAGGTTCAACTGTTAAGCGCCTCGGCCGCATCGCATCCATCAAGGTGGGTGAAGGTATGCTGGGTCGCGTAGTGAACACCCTCGGTGAAGCTATCGACGGTAAAGGACCTATCACCGGTGAATTGTTCGAGATGCCTCTCGAGCGCAAAGCTCCCGGTGTAATCTACCGTCAGCCTGTAAAAGAGCCACTCCAGACCGGTATCAAAGCGATTGATGCGATGATTCCGATCGGACGCGGACAGCGCGAGCTTATCATCGGCGACCGTCAGACTGGTAAGACAACCGTTGCGATTGATACCATCATCAACCAGCGCGAATTCTTCCAGGCGGGCAAGCCAGTATTTTGTATTTACGTAGCTATCGGACAGAAGGGCTCTACTGTAGCTTCTATCGTGAAGACGCTGGAAGAGAACGGAGCCATGGACTACACCGTTGTGGTGGCAGCTCCTGCTTCTGAACCTGCGGCTCTTCAGTTCTATGCTCCATTCGCCGGTTGTGCAATCGGAGAATATTTCCGCGATACGGGTCGCGCCGCACTGATCGTTTATGATGATCTGTCGAAGCAGGCCGTTGCATACCGCGAAGTATCGCTGCTGCTGCGCCGTCCTCCAGGACGTGAAGCATATCCTGGTGACGTGTTCTACCTCCACAGCCGTCTCCTCGAGCGTGCTGCGAAGGTGAATGAAACCCAGGCGGTAGCTGAAAAGATGAATGACCTGCCTGCGTCACTGAAGAACAAAGTGAAGGGCGGCGGATCACTGACAGCACTTCCAATCATCGAAACACAGGCCGGAGACGTGTCAGCGTACATTCCGACAAACGTTATTTCGATTACTGACGGACAGATATTCCTTGAGTCGAACCTCTTCAACGCCGGTGTGCGTCCTGCGATCAACGTAGGTATCAGCGTAAGCCGCGTGGGTGGTTCTGCACAGATCAAGTCGATGAAAAAAGTAGCAGGTACACTGAAGCTTGACCAGGCCCAGTTCCGCGAACTGGAAGCATTTGCCAAGTTCGGTTCAGACCTCGACGATGCTACCAAGTTCGTACTCGACAAAGGACGTCGTAACGTGGAAGTACTGAAGCAGGGACAAAACCAGCCACTGACCGTGGAGAAGCAGGTAGCCATTATCTACTGCGGAACCAAGGGTCTGCTGCGCAACGTTCCTGTTGACCAGGTGAAGAAGTTCGAAGAGGATTACCTCGCGCTTCTCGAGACCAGTCACAAGAATGTACTCGAAGAAATCAAGAAAGGAAATATCGGCGACGACATCACATCAGTGCTTGAAAAAGTTGCTGCCGACCTCTCTTCACGCTACGTATCCTGATTTTAAAGATTCATTTCAAACTGACACGAAGCCAGGATGGCAAACCTTAAGGAAATACGCGTAAGGATCACATCGGTGAACAGCACCAAGCAGATTACCTCTGCCATGAAAATGGTGAGTGCTGCTAAGCTGAGGAGGGCACAGGATGCCATCACCCGCATGAGGCCATATGCCAACAAACTTCAGGAAATTCTAAGCAATGTATCTTCAGCGCTCGACGGCAATGAAGGTATTTACAGCAAGGAGAGAGAGGTTAAGAATGTCCTCGTTGTTGCCATCACCAGCAACCGCGGTTTGTGCGGCGCCTTCAACAACAATATCGTTAAGGAGACACGCAACATCATACGTCAGCAGAGTGCGAAGACCAACGTAAAGGTTCTCTCACTCGGAAAGAAGGCTTTCGACCTTTACAAGCGTTCAGAATATCATACTACGATCGGTATCAGCGAAACGCCGTACACCGTTCTCGACAACCTCACCTTTGAAAAAGCTTCCCACGCGGCTGAGACCATCATGGCACAGTTCGCCGAAGGCAAGTGGGACAGGGTTTATGTGGTATACAACCAGTTCAAGAACGCAGCAGTTCAGATCGTTCGCAACGAGCAGTTTCTGCCCGTTGTGAAACCAGCCGGAGCTGCGAAGGCCAAGACAGATTACATCTTCGAACCACAGCG
>JBEAZL010000049.1:0-4354 GCA_041170085.1 Bacteroidota bacterium | reverse complement strand
GGATGGAGTACTCATATGTGACGCCATTGCAACTTATCTCTATGAGATCAGGGTCAGCAGAGATGGCATCAGCGGTGATCAGATTCCCTTGCCGTATGGCTATGATTGTATTGATATTGTTATACAGAGAACCAGGATAAGGACTGATAAACTGATAGTGTACGTTATGACTGTCGACATAGTGTTTTGCCCAGGCATTATGAGGAAATACGCTCAGGAAAGAAATACAGATAAGACTGATAATGAAACTTTTCATACTTTTCATGTAAGAAACTCAAAGATACCCATTCAAATCTTTGGAACAAGGAGCGATCATCCGGGCAATCTCATTGATCGTGGTAACAAGTGAAATGCATATCCTGACTGACAAGTACACCTGATGAAGCACCGACTGATACTTTTGCGACATGCCAAATCGTCCTGGGCTGATCCGGGTATGCGCGACTTCGACAGGCCGCTGAACGAGAGAGGGAAGAGAGATGCGCCATTCATGGCCCGAATGATGCGGGATTCAGTAGGAGCGCCGGATCACATCATCAGCAGTGATGCTGTTCGTGCTTTCACGACGGCACAGTTTTTTGCTCATGAAATGGCCCTGAAAAATATTTCGACGGATCATCGGATTTATGAGGCACCTGTGCACAGTCTTCTTGAGGTGGTCAATTCAATAGATGATCAATTTCAGTCCGTACTGATGGTGGGACATAACCCGGGCTTCAGCGATCTGGTGGTCTATCTCACAGGCAGGGAAGTTGCCATGCCTACCTGTTCATACGTTGTTATTGAATTCCGGGATATGACCTGGGCTGAAGTGAGCAGGGACACCGGAATGCTGCTTAGTTTTGACTTTCCGAAGAACCACCAGTGAAGAATATTCCGCCCCTCAGACTTGCCTATGCTGTCATTGCTCTTCTCATTTTGGGGGGATTGTGTTATGTTTTTCGAACCGTAATAGCCTATATAGTGATTTCGGTGGTAATAGGTTTTATCGGAGATCCATTGGTCAGTCTTTTGCGTCGTGTGCGTATTGGCAGGTTTATTCTTCCATCATGGCTCTGTGCGATGCTCACCCTCTTTGCTTTCCTCGGTCTGATAGCGGGTTTATTCTGGATCGTCGCACCTGTGATGGCACAGGAGGTAAATTTCCTGCTTTCCATGGATACTGTTCAGATTTCGATGTCGGTAGAGGATAAGCTGGGTGGAATATCAGAATGGCTCAATAATCTGGGTTGGGAACTGGATTTGGCCGCGCTGATGGATACATCGATCAGAAAGGTTCAGGACATGCTCAGTTTTGAAAACCTGCAAACCGCTTTGTCGGGTTTCATAGGTTTTCTGAGTTCATTCTTCGCAGGGGTGTTTTCTGTTTTGTTCATTTCCTTTTTCTTTCTGAAGGATGGATCGTTGTTCTACAAGATGGTCTTCACACTGACTCCGGATAAATACATGGACAATGTGAAGAGCATCCTGCAGAAATCGCACAGGCTGCTGACGCGTTATTTCGCTGGTTTGTTTATTCAGAGTTTGCTGATGATGCTGATGCTCGGAATCGGACTCAGTGTCTTCGGGGTGAAAAATGCCATAATCATAGCGGTTTTTGGTGGATTGGTGAATGTCATCCCCTATCTCGGACCCATATTGGCGATAGTCTTCAGTTTGTTTATCGGATTAACTACCGGACTGAGTCTCGACCCGGGGATTTCCCTCACTACGCTGGCCCTTAAAATCACAGCTGTTCATATTGTAGCCCTGAGCCTCGATGCTTTTCTGGTTCAGCCTCTGGTACTCGGCAGCAGTGTCAAGGCCCATCCACTCGAAATATTCCTGGTTATTCTGGCAGCAGGCACTGTAGGAGGGGTAGTCGGGATGATTCTGGCTCTGCCTGTTTATACCATCCTTCGAATCGTAGCCGGCGAGTTTTTTACCCAGTTTAAGGTGGTCGAATCGCTCACCAGGGGCATGAACGAAGGGCCTACCCCAAAGTCGTAGTCCATTGAATGCCCCGCTCATGGCTGCTTTCAGGGCCTTCCATGATGGTTATCATCATTTTGTTCACGCCTTGTATTGAGTCGCACCGTTGGTCTATCTTTGAACCCCGTAACTACGCTTCAGAGCACTACGGGAATGTCAGAAAATACCAAATACATCTTTGTCACCGGAGGGGTGACATCCAGCCTCGGAAAAGGCATCATTTCAGCCTCATTGGCAAAACTTCTTCAATCAAGAGGTTATCGCGTTACCATTCAAAAGCTGGATCCTTACATCAATGTTGACCCCGGTACGCTCAATCCATATGAGCATGGCGAGTGTTATGTCACGGATGATGGTGCTGAAACGGATCTCGATCTGGGGCACTATGAACGTTTTCTGAATGTCCCTACCTCACAGGCCAACAACATTACTACCGGAAGGATTTATCAAAGTGTCATCGAGAAGGAGCGCAGAGGAGAATATCTGGGTAAAACGGTTCAGGTTATCCCCCACATCACAGATGAAATCAAGCGCTGTATTCAGATCCTCGGTTCCAAGACGGAGTACGATTTTGTGATAACCGAGATTGGAGGTACTGTGGGAGATATCGAATCGCTTCCATATATCGAAACCGTTCGCCAGTTGAAATGGGAGAGAGAGGACGATTGTCTCGTGATTCACCTTACCCTGATTCCTTATCTGACAGCGGCTGGTGAGTTGAAGACCAAGCCAACCCAGCACTCAGTGAAGCTGCTTCTCGAAAATGGCGTGCAGCCCGATATTTTGGTTTGCAGGACTGAACACGAACTCAATCCTGTGATCCGTAACAAGGTCGCCAAGTTTTGTAACGTGACCAAGGACGCGGTAATCCAGAGCATCGATGCAGATACCATTTATGATGTTCCGGTAATGATGATGGAGGAGAAGCTGGACGAAGTTGTTCTGGCCAAGCTGGGTATGAAGGCTAAAAAGAAGCCGGACCTGAAGCAATGGATGGATTTTCTGAACAGGCTGAAAAACCCTAAATCTTCTGTCACCATTGCCCTGGTGGGAAAGTATGTCGAACTGAAGGATTCATATAAATCCATTGCAGAGTCCTTTATTCATGCCGGCGCTGCCAATGAATGTGAGGTGAATATTCGCTGGGTTCATTCGGAAGAACTGAATGCCCGGAACCTCGATGAGAAACTGGGTGGTGTTCACGGAATTCTGGTGGCACCGGGATTCGGATCGCGCGGAATAGACGGCAAGATTGAGGCTATACGTTTTGCGCGTGAAAACCGAATTCCATTTTTTGGTATTTGTCTGGGGATGCAATGTGCAGTCATTGAATTTGCTAGAAATGTCCTCGGACACGCAGATGCGCACAGCACCGAGATGAAGGAATACACAGCTCATCCGGTGATTAGCCTGATGGCCGAGCAGAAAGCCATTACACATAAAGGTGGTACCATGAGGCTTGGCTCATACGGATGTAAGATTGAGAAGGGCACACTTGCCTACAAGGCATATGGAAAGGACCTCATCGAAGAGCGCCATCGCCATCGTTTTGAGTTTAACAATATGTATAAAGAGGAGTTCGAAAAGGCAGGAATGAAATGCACAGGCATCAATCCCGCCAGCGGACTTGCTGAAATTGTCGAAATACCCAATCACCCGTGGTTCCTCGGAGCCCAGTTTCATCCTGAGTATAAAAGCACCGTGGCTAATCCCCACCCCTTGTTCGTTGCATTTGTGAAAGCTGCTTTAGCCTTCGCAGGCAATGGCACAAAAAAGCAAAAGAAGGAGACTCAGGAGGTCTGACGATTGCTGCTGAGGAAGACGAGCGAGAAGAAGAAGAAAAAGACTATTCCCGCCTGCACTTCGAGGCATGACTCAAACATAAAGTTCATCGCACAGATGGAAAGAAATGCAGCAAACAACAGGTTTCGCTGTTTCCATGCGCGATATGCCAGCATTGTCATTCCGGTTAGTAGAAGTATCAGCGCAGGCCAGCCGTGCTCGCATGTCACCTGTAAAAACTGATTATGACAGTTCAACTGTTTTTCTGATGCATAACTTTCTCCCATCTCGTTATACTTCTTAATGAGCTCGGGAGTTGTGTCGCCTGTACCAACACCGAATGGATTCTCAGCGATTATTTCGAGAGATGCCTTCCAGACGACCTGCCTCAGTTTCACACTGCTCCTGGCTTCGTTGCGGTCTGCTTCTGAAGTGCCCTGAGAAACAGTTTGAAGCGCGGCATCGATTCTTTCGGAAGACGTAGGTATCAGCCAGAAACTAAGTCCTGCACTCAGGCCAATGATGAAAAGTGGAAGCACAATGTCTCTCCATTTCATTTGCCTTACAAAGTACCATGATCCAAATGCAACAGCCATAGCCA
>JBEAZL010000048.1:0-2888 GCA_041170085.1 Bacteroidota bacterium | reverse complement strand
GTCATTATGCTGAAGGCAGCATAGCTGTCCGACTTTTTCATTTCGGCGACGCCGAATTCAATACTGCCTATTGGACCCAAAGAATACGGAATGCCTATGATCTTCGGGAAAAGCTGGGACTTGTATCAAACAGCTCTACAACCATGTACAGGCTGGTCCACGCTGAAGGCGACGGATTGCCGGGCCTGATTATCGATATATACGATTCTGTTGCGGTGATTCAGACTCACTCTACAGGTATGCACGAACTGAGGCATGAATTTGTCCATGCGCTTCGCGAATGCTATGGAGACAGGCTGAAGGCCGTCTATGACAAGAGTGAGCTGAAAATGAAAAAGAATACCGGTGTCTCTACAGGCGACGGTTACCTTTTTGGCGGGATGCCTGCTCAAAATGATTTTCGCGAGCATGATTGCCTTTACTCCATCGATTGGGTGCAGGGTCAGAAGACGGGATTCTTTCTTGATCAGCGGGAAAACCGGAAGTTGCTGGGCGAGATGAGCAGGGGGGCCAGGGTGTTAAACATGTTTTGCTACACCGGAGGCTTTTCTGTCAGTGCGCTGAAGGGGGGAGCTACCCTGGTACACAGCGTTGACAGCAGCCAGCAGGCCATTGAACTCACAGATGAGCATGTGAAGATGAATGGCTTCGGACAAGATCGTCACCAGTCTTTCAAGTCTGACAGCCTTGACTTTATGCGGAATGCCAATGCCGAGTACGACATTGTGGTGCTCGATCCACCGGCATATGCCAAGCATCTGAGCGCAAGACATAAGGCCGTTCAGGGATACAGAAGGCTGAATGAGACCGCTTTCCGGATGATGAAACCCGGAGGAATCGTTTTCACATTCTCGTGCTCTCAGGCTGTGGATAAGGCTTTATTCAGTTCAACGATATATGCAGCTGCCCTGGATGCCGGAAGAAATATCCGCGTATTGTATCAGATGCATCAGCCGGCAGACCATCCTTTTAGCATGTTTCATCCGGAGGGGGAGTACCTCAAAGGCCTTGTATTGCAGGTAATCTGAGATTCTTATTTCTTTTTAACCGGTTTTGTGCTTTTGATCTTAGGCTCATTTTCCATGGCATACCTGACTCCCATGGCAACCCACGATTGAAGGTCCTTCCAGTCCGAATAGCCGGCCTCTTCAACGAAAACGAAGTTCTTCATTACCCTGCCGGTAAAGTCCATCGGACGCGCGCCATAGCGCGTTAGAGAATTCTCGTATTCATCTGCCGGAACACGAACCATGAGCCAGTCTCTGGTCACTCCGACGGCCATCTGATCCCGCACCATGAAGGCCAAACCACCGAACATTTTTTTCGGCGTATAGTCAACATCATTTGCCTGCAGAACACGTTCTACCTGATCAGCTAGTGTTTCGTTGTAAGCCACGGCTTCCGTTTTTATCATGGCAAGATAAGTATCGGGCTGCCAAGAACTTGGCAGCAGGCTGTTGGCGGGGCTATATTCGCGGCCCGAAAACGGAATTATATAACCCCGGAATCATGGCCTTGAAATGCGGAATTGTCGGACTGCCCAACGTAGGAAAGTCAACTCTTTTTAATTGCCTCAGCAATGCCCGGGCTCAGGCTGCAAACTTTCCATTTTGCACCATCGAGCCTAACGTTGGTACCATTACAGTGCCTGACGAAAGGCTGAACAAGCTGGCAACTCTGATCAATCCACAGCGAATTGTTCCCACAACGATCGAGATTGTGGATATCGCCGGCCTCGTGAAGGGAGCCAGTAAGGGAGAGGGTCTGGGAAACAAATTCCTGGCAAACATTCGCGAAACGGATGCCATCATTCATGTGCTGCGTTGCTTCGACGATCCCAATGTGGTGCACGTGGACGGCAGTGTGGATCCTGTGCGCGACAAGGAAATCATCGACATCGAGCTTCAGCTGAAGGACCTCGAGTCGGTTGAGGCCAGGATCGGAAAGGTTCAGCGTGCAGCCAATTCAGGAGACAAGGACGCGAAGAAAATATTTGACTTTCTGACCCGCATCAAGGATGCCCTCGTTCAGGGAAAGAGTGCGCGCACGGTAGAAGTTTTAAATGAGGATGAGGAGCAACTGATGAAGGAACTCCAGCTTCTCACTGCAAAGCCGGTGATGTATGTGTGCAATGTCGAAGAGTCTTCGGTTAAAACCGGAAATGCTTTCGTGGAGCGTGTGAAAGAGGCGGTGAAGGATGAAAAGGCTGAAGTGCTCGTTATTGGCGCTGCCATTGAAGCGGACATCGCTCAGCTCGATACATACGAAGAAAGACAGATGTTTCTTCAGGATCTCGGTCTGGAAGAACCTGGTGTTTCCAAGCTTATTCATGCAGCCTACCGATTGCTCGGACTGCAGACCTATTTCACGGCAGGCGAGAAGGAAGTTCGCGCCTGGACAGTAGAGAAAGGTTCAACGGCTCCGCAGGCAGCGGGTGTCATCCACAGCGATTTTCAAAAAGGATTTATCCGTGCGGAAGTAATCAAGTTCAACGACTTTATTAACCTGGGCAGCGAGTCTGCCGTACGTGAATCTGGTAAACTGGGAGTCGAGGGAAAGGAATATGTGGTGGAAGATGGCGACATCATGCACTTCCGTTTCAACGTCTGAACCAAGGCTTTATTCGGGTTATCTTCGGGCATCAAATCTTGTCCTGATGATTAAGTCTGTTCCATTCCGGCTGTTTGTATGTGTTTTTGGGGTCATGCTCACAGCATGTATGACTTCGGAAAAAGCAGCGCCGTTTTCATACTTTGGTGAAGCAGCACTCATCAGCGACATTATGCAACAGCAGGAAGACTCCTGGAACAGGGGAGATATTGATGGGTTCATGGAGCACTACTGGAACAGTGATTCTCTCGTCTTCATAGGTTCAAGGGGGCTTACAC
>JBEAZL010000047.1:0-11903 GCA_041170085.1 Bacteroidota bacterium | reverse complement strand
TCGAAGGTGACCGCGGACGGATCAACGCTGAGCAGGTTTCAGCCAACATCAATAGCCGTAGCGATGCTCATCTGCCATACACCTCTTTGGTTTGTCTTGAAGACACAGCGAACAAAGGCGGAGGAGCTGTTTATGACCACAACGAGATCAAAAAAATTGCCGAAGTATGCAGGAAAAATAACCTCATGCTCCATCTGGACGGTGCCAGGGTTTTCAATGCCCTTGCTGTTACCGGCATGACTCCTTCTGCATACGCTGAACCATTCGATTCTATTTCCATCTGCTTGTCCAAAGGACTTGGCGCACCAGTTGGAAGCGTATTACTCGGGTCTCGCGAATTCATTCAAAAAGCCCATAGGGTGCGCAAAGTGATGGGTGGTGGAATGCGACAGGCTGGTATAATAGCTGCGGGAGCCATTCACGCTCTGGATCACCATCTGCCGCTATTGTCGGAAGATCATCGCAGGGCCAGAATCATCGGAGATGCTCTTTCACGGCTGCCATGGGTCAAAGACGTTATGCCGGTTGAGACCAACATCGTCATATTTTCTCTGCATCCCGGTAAAACGAGTGCTGACGGAATTAAAGCATTGGCTGAATCGGACATTCATTGCTTCGCTTTTGGTCCTGACAAAATTCGTTTTGTAACACATCTCGATTTTAAAGAAGAACACCTGAGCCATTTGCTGAACAAACTGACTCAGGTGCAATTCTGAAATGTTATTTAAAAGAGCAGCCCGACAATGCTAAGTCGGCTGTCACATCAGCGGATCACGATTTGCTGGCGCGCCGGAAGAGTATCCTGGCCTGTGCAAAGCACAGAGTAGGCTCCCTTCGGCAGGTCGAGTTCAAGCTGAACCAAAGACCCTGAGATACGCTCAGATCTTACCATACGTCCTGTGGCATCAAACACCTGACACAACTGGTAAATACCTGCAGGATTTTCAATGAAGATAACTCCCTCTGTAGGGTTAGGATACAAGTGAAGTTCGGCAATCTCTTTATCACCAATGAATTCGCAAATTTCTACGTTGAAAATAAAAGGATCGCTGTAAACACAACCATCGTCTGTAGTTGCCGTGAGGATTACAACATGTGTACCTGTGCCCCAATCCGAGGTGGTAATCTCATAGAACTGATTTGAACTTCCATCCTGCCATGAGTAGTTCAGTCCGGCTGGTCCATAGATCACGAATGTCTCGCCAAGGCAAACAGTGGTATCATTTCCCAGATCGAAAGTAAAGTTGTTCGCTGCATTCAGTGTAATCTCCTGATTGTACTGACAACCTCTTTCATCGCTGATGTAAATGCTGTAATCACCCGGAATAAGTTCTCCCTGAACGGGACCTTCGCCACTGAATCCGTCAGGTCCGATCCAATTGATGTTATATGGCGGTGTTGCTCCCGAAACAAGAACTTCTACTTCTCCATTTTCAGATTGTGGACAAGCAGGAAGAGCTACATCAAAATTCACACTCCAGCCGGTAGGTTGGTTGATGGTATAACTCGCATTGAAAACAGTACCGCAGGCAGAAGTGGCTGTGAGCTCATACTCGCCGGGCCCCAGATTAAAGAGCCAGTTATCATTTGAAGAATAGCCGTCTGGTCCATTCCATGAACATGAAAAATTTGAACCGGAGTTATAGATAAAAGGAGTAATCCATCCATTTCCGGTTTCACCTTTATTGAGCGGACATGAAATATCACTTACATAAGCGTCAAGTTGCTCGTCCCCTTCCGCGCTGGTAACTGTGAGAATGGCTGTTCCGGTCTCGCCTGCCCAACCATCGATCTGAACATAATACACTGTTCCGGGTTCCAGACAGCTCACGTAGCAGATAGATGAGTAGAATGCGCCGCCATTGGAACAACCCGCATCGTCATTGGAAGAAATCAGTGTGAAATCATTAAGCTCAGCACAATCAGAACCCTGCCATACAGCAATCTGGGTATCGAATGTTGTTCCGGGGTTGCAGGTACTCACCTGATAGGTTCCTGCATCAGGTACGGTAAACCATGCCCAAACCGAGTTAGAAACCCCACTTTCGCACCAGGCACCCGGCAGGTTGCAATTGACTGAGGGAGGAGCTATCTCGCCAATATAGCCAATAGCGTTGGCATTCATCAGCGTCGCTGAGGCGCCGTTGGCAACTACTTCCGTAGCACCACAAGGCATGTCATAGTCGGGGAGATTTGAAACACCCGCCTGAAATGTCCAGACGTTGCCACTTCCGGAGCCATAGAAAATGGCAGCGAGAACGCCGTTGTAGTATATCTCGAATACCAGTCCACCATCGCCGTAGCTGTCTACAAAGTGGAGATCAAAGAAATCTCCTTCCGTCAGGCAAAATGGTCCTTCTTCTATTACGGTGTTGTCCGGGTAGCCATATGTATCAGTAACCGGAAAGGAGTTCAGACAACCCACTTCCTCGGCATTGCTTCCGAAAGCAATCGTACCATTTCCACAACCGTTTCCGGAAGGAACAAGTTCCCAATAGGTCTCCTGCCCCCATGGATCTGTGTGTATAGTCATGGTGACAGCAACTTCTCCAACTTCACATTGTGCAACGGACAACTGATAAACAAAGGCAAATAATGCCGGTAATAGAAATCTTTTCATTTTGGCTACAGGTTTAAAGATTTCCCAAACTTACGATTTTGAACCGAACCCTGCATATTTCCGTTGCCCAACCTTTACTCTGATCTTCATCAACCTTTAGTTTCTGCCGTTTACAGCAGCAGACATGGCTTGGAGTACTTTCGCGACATGATACACCCGGGCAGAATACAGGAATTGGAAATAATGGGAGAAGAAGGAGGTTTTTACCTTCTTGGAAATGAAAAGCACTCTGTGCGGTTGAAAAAGCGCGAAGCAAGAAAAGACCTCAAGATAGGCGATTCCATTAAGGTATTTGTCTTCTACAATGAAGACGCAGAGACTGAAGCCACAACAAGAATCCCTCAGACAGAAATCGACCAGCCGGCAGCATTCAGGGTGAAAAACGTGAACGAAATCGGTGCCTTTATCGACATTGGCACTACCCGCGATATTCTCATACCGACGCGCGAGATGAGAGAACCTCTGGAGACAGGACAGGTAGTTGTTGTAGTCATGAAAGAAGACCGCAGAAACAGAAGGTTGTATGCATCTACAAGACTTACTACACATCTGTCCAATCACGACATCAATTACAAACGCGGCGACGAGGTAGAAATCATGATTGCTGAAAAGATCCTTATTGGGCGGCGTGTCATCATCAATGGCAAACATCTCGGTGTATTGTTTCGGCAGGAAATGCTGCGCAAGGTGTTTACAGGCGAAAAGATGAAAGGCTATATCAGGCAGATTGAGGGCAAGGACATCACCGTTAGTACCCAGAAAGAAGGTATGGAATTGCTGCATGATGCGCGAAGACAGATACTGGATTACCTGAGCTGGAATGGCGGCTATGCCAGACTCAACGACGACACTCCCCCGGAAGAGATAAACCTGAGGTTGAAGATGAGCAAGAAGACGTTCAAGAAAGCTATCGGAATGCTGTTCAAAGAGGGCGAGATAGTGATTACCAAATTCGGCATCAAACTCGCTAAAAAAGACGCAGAATAATCCTGAACTCGTCTGATGCCCATTCGCACACATATCCGGAATTTGCTGACTTCCGTGCCAGTGACCTCGGGCAAGAAGGTGCTTATGTGGCACAATGTTGTCGACAACAGCACTCCGGTCTTTAACCTCAGGACACACAGCCAGTCAGACTTTCACCTTCAGATAAAGTCACTACAAAAACGCCACACCATAGTTGGACCCGAAGAGTGGGTTGCCGCACGCGAAACTGATCCGGTAATCCTGATCACATTCGATGACGGGCTTAAGAACAATAAACAGTTTGCCGTTCCGGTGCTGGAGGACTGTCAATGCCCGGCGGTGTTTTTTGTCAGCACCCGGGGAGTGAATACAGACTCAGTTCTATGGCCGGATGAGGTGGAATGGATGTGCTTCCATTTGAATGAGCCCGTTGAATTTGAAGGCGTGATCTATCGCAAACACAAGACTTTGCCTGTCTATGTGAACGCTGATAATGAGAGACTGGTCCATAAACTCAAATGGCACAGTGAGGACACAATCATACATTTCATCGAGAGCCTGAAAAAGAGATGTAATGAGCTGATACCTGATACATATCGTGTAATGTCATCGTCAGAAATTCTCTCCATTTCAAAGAATCCGCTTTTCACCATTGGGTCGCACAGCCACAGACACCTTCCGCTGGCGGGAATGGATATTGAAATGCAGCGCAAGGAGATCAGTACTTCTCTGAGAATTCTTACAGATATCTGTTCAGGGGATATTTCCTGTCTTGCATTTCCGGATGGAAGCTATAACGAGAACACATTACAAGTCTGTTCAGAGCTCCGAATCCCCATTCTTTTTGGGGTGGTCACCCGGAACGATATGAGGGTTATCCCAAGAACAGGCCTTTATACGGATGGAAGCTGGAAGTATCAGCTTGCCTCAGCCTTGTCCTGAATTTGGAATAACTCACCTTGTTAGTTATCCGGCTGATAAGATTTTTATTTGGAGAAACAATAAGAAAGGGATTTGCGAGTATTTGGCATACCGGAAACCGCCGCTCAACTTTTATGTATTACCTTCCGTCAAACTTGCATTGCATCGGTCGCATTTGCCTGATGTCAGGAGTTTACTTCAACTGACATTCTGATGAACTCTATTCCCTGGCAGACATGGTTCACTGATTTCTTCCGGTTCGATCCCTCCAATCCTATCATATTCACCAGTGTCATTTTCTGGTTTTTTTTCGCGGGAGTGCTCATTGTTGACAGCTTTGTCTACAAACAAAAACCTGTCAGACATTTTTTTCTTCTGCTGGTAAGTCTGTTCTTTTACTACAAGACAAGCGGCTTTTTCTTTCTTCTCCTGCTCTTCACTGTAACACTCGACTGGTCTCTGGCCCGCAGCATAGGAAGCACATTCAATCCCAAAAGGAAAAAATGGCTGCTTGCTGCCAGTGTCATTTCAAACCTGAGCATTCTGTTTTACTTTAAGTACGCCTACTTCTTTACCGATTCATACAATTCGCTTTTTCACACCGACTTCGAGGTGTTCAACCATCTCGCCCATTGGAGCAATTCTTTTTTCGGTACCACATTCAACGCAGATAAGATTGTACTGCCAGTAGGTGTCTCGTTTTACACGTTCCAATCCATGTCGTACACCATTGATGTGTACCGCAGGAAACTCATGCCTCTCAGGAGGCTCAGCGATTACGCCTTTTACGTGAGTTTCTTCCCCCAGCTGGTAGCGGGACCAATAGTTAAAGCTTCTGAGTTTATACCTCAGATGTTCAGACCATACGCGCTCAGCAGAACCATGCTGGGGATGGGTATTTTCTGGATACTGAACGGACTCATCAAGAAGATCTTCCTGGCAGACTATATCGCTGTCAACTTCGTGGACAGGATTTTCAAAAATCCTGACATGTATTCAGGTTTCGAGAACCTGATGGCTTTGTACGGCTACAGCCTTCAGGTTTACGCCGATTTCTCCGGTTATACAGACATTGCAATTGGTGTTGCCCTGCTCATGGGATTCACTCTTTCAGCCAACTTCAACAGTCCGTATAAAGCCGCAAGCGTTGAGGATTTCTGGAGAAGATGGCATATCTCCCTGTCCAGCTGGCTTCGGGATTATCTGTACATCCCTCTAGGCGGAAACCGCGCGGGATCATGGGCCACATTCATTGTCGTCGCTGTGATTATCCTCTTCATCACGGCACTCAGCGGCACCTGGTGGACACTGGTACTGTGCGCAAGTGTGGTAGGAACCCTGCTGATACTCGGATATCTGATCAAATCATTTTCTATGTGGCTGGTGACCAATACCAACGTCATGATCACCATGCTGCTCGGAGGATTGTGGCACGGAGCATCCTGGAATTTCATTATTTGGGGTGGCCTCAATGGAATAGGCCTTGTCTTTTACAAGCTGTGGAAGAAAATAAGTCCCTGGGAAAAAGGCAAGTCCAAATGGTACGGGCGCGCCTGGGGAATACTGCTCACTTTCCACTTCATCACCCTGACACGAGTATGGTTCAGGGCGGGTAGCGGAACTACGTGGGAAGATTTTGAAGCTGTTCACGACCTGGATTCTGAGCAGGACACAGCAACACTTATTCTCAAAAAGGTTGCACAAACAGACTGGACACTGGCTGGTGATGTAATAGCAGGATACTGGGCAGTATTCTCTGTGATGCTTGCAGGCTTCGTCATCCACTGGCTGCCATCATCTCTGAAAGAGCGATACCGAAAGGCCTTTGCTGCCCTTCCCTACTGGGCGATCATACTTTGTATCCTGCTCACTGTTGTGCTGATCTATCAGATTCTGATTGCCGATCTGCATCCTTTCATCTATTTCCAATTCTGACATTTTTTCAATCCGCTGCATCAGTCTGACAGTGTTGTCACTGAACAGTGACAGTGTTGTGTACAGCAGAGTCCAGCGTTGATTCGCGGTTTCTGTTGCGCAAAACAATGACCTATCAGGGGCTTAACACTTCTTAAGACCTTACGACCCAATGAACATTTTCTTCTGGCGTTAATTTTGAATAAGTGAATGCAAAAAAATCTGACTATGCGTAAGAATTTGATGTTTGTTGGCGCCGCTCTGATTGGCGGTTTTGTCTCAGTTGCGGCTTATGAACTCATTGTCGGAAGATCAACGCAGATCGTTAATCTGCCTTCTGACGGAGGCTATGCTCAGTATGCTAATTACGCTGCCCTGCCGGCAGACGGAACTCTGGATTTCACCGCTGCTGCTGAACGCTCGGTGCACGCCGTAGTTCACGTCAAGACAACCACAAAAGTTCAGGGAGTGTACAACCCCTGGCTGGATTTCTTCGGCTACGACCAGTCACCACAGGTACAGCAGGGCACGGGTTCGGGAGTTATCCTGTCGCAAGACGGATACATTATCACCAATAATCACGTTGTTGAAGGTGCTCAGACGCTGGAAGTAACCCTGAACAACAACAAGACTTATGAAGCCACATTGATCGGAGCAGACCCTTCAACTGACATCGCTGTCATTAAAATCGAAGAGAAAGGATTACCCTTTATGACCTGGGGTAATAGCGATGATGTTAGGGTTGGGCAATGGGTTCTCGCGGTTGGAAATCCCTTCGACCTTACAAGCACTGTGACAGCCGGTATTGTAAGTGCGAAGGCCCGTAATATCAATCTGCTGAACGAAAACCGAACCGAAGAGATCTTTCCCGTAGAGGCATTTATTCAGACAGATGCCGCAGTCAATCCGGGTAATTCCGGAGGAGCATTGGTAAATACCCGTGGTGAGCTAATCGGAATTAACACTGCCATTGCCTCCAGAACGGGTGTGTATTCAGGATATTCATTCGCTGTTCCTGCAAGCATTGCCAAAAAGATCGCAGAGGACCTGATGAACTTTGGTAGTGCTCAAAGGGCATTTATCGGAGTCAGAATTCAGGAGGTAACTCAGGAGATAGCCAATGAGAAAGGTCTGAGCTCGGTGAATGGCGTATTTGTAAACTCACTGACTGAAGGTGGCGCCGCTGCTGACGCGGGAATTGTAGAAGGAGACATTATTCTGAAGGTGGGTGAAAAGAGTGTGAACACTGTGCCTGAGTTACAGGAGCAGGTGTCGCGCTATCGCCCCGGCGACAAAGTGAACGTGACCCTTTGGCGGAACAAGAAAATGCAGGATATCACGGTAACACTGCGCAACAAGGATGGAAACACGAGCATCATCGACAAAGCCACGGCTTCAGAAAATGCCAAAAACGCTTTGGGTGCCGAGTTGGCAAACATCAGCGAAGATGAGAAGAGCAAACTGGGTCTTCAGGGAGGTGCCAAGGTAATTGGCATCGGGCCTGGCAAGCTTCAGGAAATAGGTATCCAGAAAGGATTCATCATCACCAAAATCAATGATCAGCGTGTTTATTCACCTGATGAAGCGCTAAGCATACTGGGCTCTAAAAAGGGTATGGTTGAAATAGAAGGTTACTACCCCAATGGAACGCGCGCCTATTATGGTTTTGGCATGTAAGTTCAATTCATAACTGCTTGAAGAACCCCGGCTGCAACCGGGGTTTTTCTTTATACCTGAATCTCAATGTGAAATTGTTCAAAATCAGTGATTGAATCTGATCATTTCCCTTGTCCGACCGTTTGGCTATCGTACTTTTGCCGGCGAAATCGAAAACGGGTCAATGACACCTTTTTTCGCTCAAAAACAACACATTACACATCAATTTCAAAATCCATGTCACAAAGTGTCCTAGCAGCGGACACCTACAGCAATGAACTGAAGGTGTACGTAAATCAGGAGAAAGCCGCAGTAGAGCTTAACAACTACGTAGGCAAACTGCTGTTCGACAAATCCATCGAACTGGTGCTCTTTCGCAACCACCTTTCGGATGTAAGAGTAACTGAAATTCTGCGGTTGCATAAGTATGCAGCTGAAGTAGTGGGAAAAGCCATCTCGGTTTTTGACACTGCCGACATTGCCCGCAATCTGTATGAAATGAACCTTGCTCCGGCGAAGATCGATATCGGTAAGCTCGCCAGCGAGTGGATCACCGACAGAGATCACTACAAGAGTCAGCGTGAATTTCTGGATGACAAGCTCACCAACTTCATGGCTGATGGACAGGACATTGATCCGCGTGATGTTGTGCTCTATGGTTTTGGTCGCATTGGCCGTCTCGCCGCCAGAGAGCTGATCAAGCAGGCCGGAAAGGGCCAGCAGCTGCGTCTCCGCGCCATCGTGACAAGGGAAAATGACGACCTCTCGCTGAAGAAGCGCGCTGCCCTTTTTGAAAATGACTCCGTTCACGGGCGTTTCAAGGGTACAGTAGATATTGATTATGAAAACCGATGCCTGATCATCAACGGTCAGCGCGTTCACATGATTGCCACACCCGATCCATCTTCGGTAGATTATACTGCCTATGGAATCACCAATGCCATGATGATCGACAATACCGGTGTGCTTAAAGATCGTGCAGGTCTGAGCAAGCACCTGGCATCAAAAGGAATTACCAAGGTAATCCTGACAGCCCCTGGCAAAGAAGTTCCCAATATCGTTTATGGCATCAACCATCGCGATCTGGATATTGAAAACGAAACCATTTTCTCTGCAGCCAGCTGTACTACCAACGCCATCTGCCCAATCCTGAAGGTTGTTCATGATGGACTTGGAATCGACAAGGGACACATAGAAACCGTTCACGCATACACCAACGACCAGAACCTTCTTGACAATATGCACAAGAAGAGCCGTCGTGGCAGAAGCGCTGCCATCAACATGGTAATTACTGAAACGGGAGCAGGAAAGGCCGTGACCAAAGTGATTCCGGAATTGGCCAACAAGCTTACGGCCAACGCTGTTCGCGTCCCTACTCCAAATGGCTCTCTGGCTATAATTCATGCCTATGTAAACCGTGAAACTACGCGTGAGGAAGTGAACGCCATGGTTCGCAAAGCTGCCCTGGAAGGCGATCTGGTAAATCAGATTTATTTCAGCATGAGCGAAGAGCTCGTGAGTTCAGATATCATTGGCAACGAGTGCTGTTCGGTTTTCGACAGCCAGGCGACCATCGTTTCTCCTGATGGAAAAGGTATCGTGCTTTATGTATGGTACGATAACGAATTCGGCTATACCAAGCAGGTTATCCGACTTGCGAAGTATGTGGCAAAGGTTCGCAGGAACATTTACTACTAAGCCTTCTGAATCAGAAAATCAAAAGGGGCGCAAATGCGCCCCTTTTTTATTGTCAGATCAGTTTCCGCGCTGACGGTCGCGATGAATAATACAACAACCAACTCAGTGATAGTCCGAAGACCAGTGCAAACAGCCATTTGCTCTGACCCGGATCTCCCGGCATCCATGATGGAAAAAAGCTGTACTTCTTCTCATCGGATTTTGCTCCGGGAGTCAGAAACCTGTCGTACTCTGTAATGTATCCTTTCGATTTTGGCGAGCTCTTGCTGGTCAGCGCCCACATTTCATCTACTTCCTTCTTTCTCCTCTCCCTTAAAGTCTCCAGGTAGGTCTGTCCCTGATCACAGGTAAATTCACCCTGAGCCGGATTGGTCAGAATATACCTGCACTGGAAATGCTCACGATTCGGGGTCACCTGAAATGTGAGGTCAGAGGGAAATTTATCGCGTGAATAGCGAACGTGAAGACGGGTGAAGAAGATATCGTTACCGGGCACACCCTGCGCCGATTGCAAAGCCCATGTGATTCCTGCCTCTGCAAAATCGTTGTAAATAGGTGGTGGCCCGACACAGGGATCACATTTCATCCCGCTGAAATTGGGGGTTACGTTCCATGCATATTCAAGGAAGGCGGCATTTCGTCCTTCGTACTTATATGTCTTGTTGAACAGGTTGTAATAAAAATCTCCAAACTCAGGCTTCACAAAGAGTGGAATATTGCGATCGGTAGGCATTTTCACAGTGCGGTAGTTTGTGCACTCAACCCTTCCCTCGCGGGTAAATGCGTATACAATCATATCCTGTTCACCCTGGCTGTTAGCCATGCCCAGTCGAATCGGAAGCATGAACTTTTCGTGCTCGAAAGAAATCTGAAGCGGACTGAGGTACTCAAAGTTCTTGTCGATCTTATCCAGATTAACCTTCACCACAAAAAACTTCATATTGCTCTTCACATAAGGCTGTAATACCTGTCCTGCAGTCTCAGGAATTTTGTAACCGTTGATGAGCAGCCAATCTTTGAGACCCGAAGATTCCTTAGCTGACAAAATCAGTATTTCATATTCACCGATGTTGTACTGAGCTTCGATGGTAACTCCCATGTCCACCTCCGAGTCTTCAACGACTGAACTGAAATTCTGGAAAAGTCTGACGCTTTTCGATTCACTCGAGCATAGCTCAACCATCGAATAGCCACATGGATTCTCGTCGTAATACTCTACCAGACGCGGGGCTGAGTAATCGTCCAGAACGTCGAAAACACGTCGGGTGACCAGACGTATATCGCTCTCTTTCAGAACCACGGGAACAGGCACAACCATGGCAAAATCCCGCAAGCTGCCTTTGAAATCATTGCTCATGGTGATGGTAGTCTTGAGGCCGTCGCGGACCAGAATGACTTCACTTTTATTATTGAAAAGTGTGGCGTCAGCTTTGGCAACATAGAAGCCACAAAAGCTGAGAGTCTTAGCAGACCCTATAAACAACAGGGCCAGGGTGAGGAGAAATGGAATTCTGTTCATCGGTTATCGGATTATTGTTGTAGAAGAATTTGATGTCAGTTCGTTGTTCTTAGAGGTTTTCAGCCATTGGAACACCTCTCCCCTGCCGACACGGTCGAAAAGCGGGGTAAGCGGGCTCATGAAGAAGAGCATCCAGAACGGTGCAGCATTGATGAAATAGAAATTGGCGAGAATAAAGGCCCCCACAGCCACCAGGGCCGACCAGATAACTCTCATTGTTCTGTTATTGGGTATTGTCATGGGATCAGTAATCATGAACAATGCAAAAAGCCACAGAGAACCAGAGCTTAGCTTGTGCAGCCACACATCCGTACCCCATCCCATGTAGAGAATCATTCTTGCATACTCCAGCGAAGCAAAGACAAGCAGGAACACCAGAGCTGTTTCGAGCCTCTTCACCTTCGATAATACGGCCAGTCCCAGACTGCCTATGATGAAAACGAGCAATGCGCCACTACCCCATTGACCGGGAGATATCCATGCATTGGCGGAGAGAAGTATCGTGATGACAATGCCAAAATTTGCCGGATTCCAGATGTGTTTGCCATTTATCCTGAACGCGAACTTCTGTCCAACCGCCAGTACACCGGCGAAAAGAAAAAGCCAGGG
>JBEAZL010000046.1:0-3875 GCA_041170085.1 Bacteroidota bacterium | reverse complement strand
ACAGAGAGGGCTCCATTGGGGTCCTCGTACGACACCACGAGGTCCGAGGCCCAAACCTTTGCTCCTTCTGTATCAAGTTCCTGAAACCATAGTTTGTCGTCAGGATTGGCCACCCCTCCTTCTCCGCTGTACCATCCGATGATCATTTTTCCATCTGTATTATAACGGTAGAAACGAAAGAAAACAATGGGTTTAGTATCCGTGAGGATGAGCCTGCCCCCGTCCTCCCATAAGTTCTCGCCATCAGCGTTCACGTGCTGACCATAGACTTCCGTTCTGTTATAATCATTGCGGTTGTCGAGCCACATGATATATGCCCCGCCTTCGCCATCGGGTGCTGCCTGCATGGCATTCTGGAAGTTGAGTTCATCACTCACGACTCCGGGATTGGCAGGGTCGTAGCTCCATTGCGAGAAGACAGAGATACTTAGAAAGGTAAGCAGTAAGGTGGTCAGGTGTTTCATTTCATCATGTATTTCGATGGAACGAATTTGACCTTCCTTTCTCACTAACCCTTACGGTTTTGAGTAAACGCGAAAAAACTGAGTGAACGGTAATGGGAAGGAACTTGACGGACAAACAGGCCTTAAAACATAGCCTCCTCAAATCCAGTCTTCAGATGTCATAACGACTTCCAGCTAAAAAGGCAATGTCAATGAAACAGATGAATTCAGCTTGAATGCGATATTTCAGAATGGAATCAATCTTCGCGCGAATACACCCTTTCTCCTGAAACGTAGGTGGAAAGGACTTTGATCTCTTCGAAATTCGAAATTTCTGATTTCAGCAGATCGCGGTTGAGCATGATAAAATCTGCATACTTACCTGCTTCAAGACTTCCCTTTTTGTTTTCCTCGAAATTGGAAATGGCTGCCCATATGGTCATGCCCCGCAGGGCTTCTTCAGGCGTGAGGGCATTGTCGGGCAGGAAGGGCTCCTGACCCTTCGATGTCCTGCGAAACACCGCTGAGCGATAGGTAGCAAGCGGACTGATATCCTCCACTGGAAAATCTGTTCCCAATGCCAGCAATCCTATCTGTTCCTTCAATTCGCGATAGGCATAACCGCGGGAGATGCGATTTCTTCCAAGGCGCAAAAGTGCCATAGACCTGTCGCTGGTAGCGTGCACAGGCTGCACTGATGGTATAATGTTGTAACGTCCAAAAGAATTCAAATCTGCCTTGTGCACCACCTGGGCATGTTCAATTCTCCAGCGCCTGTCGTTACTACCCTGAAGCATCTCGCCATACACTTTCAGAATGATGCGGTTGGCACTATCGCCAATGGCGTGTGTATTCACCTGAAAGCCGGCATCATGAAGCTTGCGGGTGGCATCGCGGAAATGATCTTCACCGGAAAGCAGAAAACCTTTGGTAGATGGAAGATCTTCATAGGGCTGGAGCAGGCAGGCGCCGCGAGAACCAAGCGCTCCATCCGCATAAAACTTGAATGACCTTACCGTCAGTCTCTCGCTGGTTGTGTCGATTCCACGGGCGAGATAGACATCGTAATTCTCCGGATCATCGCTGAGCATAGCGTATATCCTCATCTTCAGATTTCCACTTTCCTGAAGGTTTCTGATCAATTCAATTTCATCGTGCATCAGTCCGGCATCGTCAACTGTGGTAAGGCCTGCAGCAAAACAATTGGCCTGTGCACGAAGCAACGCTTCCTTCAGCTGTTCCTGATTGTATTCAGGAATGATATCCTCGACCAGTGTCATGGCATTATCGACCAGCAAACCTGTCGGCACTCCGTTCTTCAGGGCTACTTCTCCACCCGCCACCTGAGTTGCTGAAGTAATTCCGGCAAGCTTCAGCGCCTGACCATTGGCAATGGCGGCATGACCATCAATTCTCTGGAGAAAAACCGGACGATCAGGAAAAAGAGAATCGAGCATGGTGCGATCCGGAAACTCGCGTATCTCCCATTCCTCCTGATTCCATCCTCTGCCCAGAATCCACTGGGTCTGAGACGCAGGGGCATGTTCTTTTACCCTTTGCACCACTTCATTCCACGACTTCGCGTTCATGAGATTCGCCTCCATGAGGTTCTTGCCATAACCCAGAAAGTGACAGTGTGCGTCGATAAATCCGGGATAGATGAACTTCTTGCCTGCATCAATATTGACAGAAGCAGTGTATTTGTTCAGGATAGCCCTTTCGGCACCTACTTCCAGAATACGACCATCTTTAATAGCCATGGCCTCGGCTACCGAGAAATTGTCGTCAACAGTATAAATAACAGCATTGTGAACAATCAGGTCAGCAGTTTCAGATTGAAACGCACAACCTGAAAGAATTATCATTGATATAACAACGAATCCAAGATTGATGGCCTTCATGACTTTCTGTTAAAATGAGTGGAAGTAGCCTGAGCAGCGGGCATGATGACCATGTCGTTGATGCATACATGCGGTGGACGTGAAACCATGAACCACACAGCATCGGCGATGTCTTCGGCATGGAGAGGTTCGAAGCCCTCGTAGACCTGACTGGCCTTCTCGGCATCACCCTTAAACCTGACCAGGCTGAACTCAGTCTCCGCAGCTCCGGGAGCAATCTGTCCCACGCGGATATGATGTGGAAGAAGGTCGATGCGCATTGACCTGGTGAGTGCATCCACAGCGAACTTGGTTGCGCTGTATACATTTCCACCGGGATAGACTTCCTTGCCAGCGATTGAACCAAGATTGATGATGGTGCCGTTCTGCCTTTCCTTCATCCATTGCACAACGATTCTCGATACATAAATCAGCCCTTTCAGGTTGGTATCGATCATTTGTTCCCAATCTGACAGAGAGCCGGTATCAAAAGGATCCCGCCCAGCGGCGAGACCTGCGTTGTTGACCAGCACATCGATTCTTCGCCATTCGGCACCGAGCGACATCAAAGCACTGGTGCATTCCACCTCTTTGCGCACATCGAAATGCAACGGAACAACATTCACATGATATTCAGATTCCAGCTCTTTGCGCAGTGATTCCAGTCGCTCTTCGCGTCTTCCGGTAATAATCACATCATAGCCCTGAGAGGCCAGTTTGGTTGCGATTGCCTTTCCAAATCCGGATGTTGCGCCGGTGACAAGGGCTTTTCCTCTGAGATTGCTCATAATTCTTCCAGACAGAATAAAAAATAATACGACAAAATTAGTGGAAGGCACGTCAGTGAATGGAAAAAGAACCGCCAGGGAAGAATAGTCTATTCGCAACTATAAAGAGGTTCAGATTCCAAAATTTGGCATTTCCGGATATTGATCAAAAGGCTCATTGTAGGTTCGTGATAACTGAAAACAAAGATTCATGGGCAAAACAGGTTCATACACTCAACTATATGTGCATATCATATTCAGCACCAGATACAGGAAGCCTCTACTCCATAAAAGCTGGCGTATGCAGATCTTCATTTTTATGAAATCATTTCTGGAAAACAAGGGTCAGAAAGCCATAATGATCAACGGGGTTGAAGATCATGTTCATTTGTTGATTAGTATGAATGGAACTAAATCTGTAAGTGAGTTGATGCGGGATATGAAAGAGACCACGACAAAATTTATCAATGAAAAGAACCTCACAGACTCGAGGTTTGCCTGGCAAAGCGGATATTCAGCATTTTCACTTTCGAAGAAATCGTCATCGCGTGTTGCGAATTACATCCTGAATCAGGAAGAACATCATGGAAAAGAGGAATTCAAGGATGAATACAAAAGGATGCTGACGGAACATGAAGTCATTTTTAGAGAAGAATATCTTTTTGAAGATGCACCAGAATAGATTTCATGGACTGTTATTGTTGATGAACTGATAGTTTGGTCCCTACGGGACCAGTTTTCTATTCATCGATACGTTGCCAGCGAAAGGTGCCGCCCCACAGGGG
>JBEAZL010000045.1:0-6907 GCA_041170085.1 Bacteroidota bacterium | reverse complement strand
GCCAAATTGTTCGAGAATAGAGATATTATCTATGTTGATCTGAACTCCCTCGACAACAGCCATATCAATTTCTTCCATGCTCACACAATTGGGTGTGTACATGATCTCATTACCATGGAATCCCGCCTTTTTTCCCAACCAGACTTCCTGGATGGAAACGGTGTCAAGTCCTGCGCCGAGCGAGCGCATAAACCTCAGAATATTGATGTTGGTCAGAGCCTTGCAGGCATATTTGATCTTCAGATCTATTCCCGGAAAAGACTGATTCAGCAACTGATACTTTGACGCGATAACCGCTGTATCATATACATACAAAGGTGTGTCATACACCCTTGTCAGTTCATCCACAGGCACTCCGCCTATGTGATAATTTCCTTCGGACGATAATTCAATCATGGCGCGAAATTACGCCTGTAAACAGAAGAAGCGCATCCGGCAAAGCCCATGATTCCTTAATCTTTCTGAATAAATGGTTCAAACAACGCATGAATTTCCATTCACTGTTTCTCAGCCTTGTGACTAGCGCAGCCACTGCCTTTGAAAACAATCTACTCATCATGAAGTAAATTCGTTCGATGCTTACTCACCGATTCCGCTACTCCGGACTTTCGCCTTACCGTTTTGCTGGCTCATTGATCGTCATCTTCGCGCTGGTACTGGCATTTACGGGCCATCATGCAGGATTTCTTCTTCTCATTCCGGCCGCAGTGCTGATCGCATCATTTGGCGGGGTCGAATTTGACGATGTCAATATGCGTTACCGTGTTTTTCATCATTTCATTCTGTTTGCCGCGGGTGACTGGAAGTCGTATACCACTGCGAGCACTCTCAGGCTGGACCTTGGCTCCATTTATCATTCGGCCATATCAGGCAGGAGATCATCTTTAAAAGGATACCACGCGCACTACTTTGAAATATGGTTAATCAGCGATGGCTGTGATCCCCGACTGCTGTTCACATTTGACGATTATAGCAGCGCACTGGAATTCATGCAGGACAAATTATCTGTCCTGAATCTGCCCATGTTTGATGACTATTCACTCTCTGTAGAAGAGTCAAGACAGCGACCGAGACGTTAATGCCGGAATCACCAAAACAAAAAAAAAGCTGCCCGTTATGAGCAGCTCTTTTCATATTCTTTTCAGACAGAAAATTATTCTGCCAGAATAATAACCTTGTTATTCAAAACCTCTACTGTACCACCTTTCACTTCAAAGCGATGTTCTTTTCCACCGCTATCCTTAATCCGCAATGTGCCCTTCTTCAGAGATGAAATCAGCGGAGCGTGATTGTTCAGTATACCCAGACTACCATCGCTTCCCGGAAGAAACACAAAAGAGGCTTCTCCTTGAAAGAGAGTAGTTTCGGGTGTGAGAATTTCGACGTTCATCAGCAATCAGTTTTGAATTAGCGTGCAGCTGCTTCAGCCAGCATCTTCTTACCAGCCTCAATGGCTTCTTCAATGGAACCTTTCAGGTTGAAGGCTGCCTCAGGGTACTCATCGCAATGACCATCCATGATCATGTTGAAGCCCTTGATGGTTTCTTCAATCGGAACAAGTGCTCCCTTGAGACCAGTAAACTGCTCAGCAACGTGGAATGGCTGAGAGAGGAATCGCTGTACGCGACGTGCACGGTGAACGGTGAGCTTATCTTCTTCAGACAGTTCGTCCATACCGAGGATCGCGATAATATCCTGAAGTTCCTTGTATCGCTGGAGCATCAGCTTCACACGCTGAGCGCAGTTGTAGTGCTCGTCTCCAACAACCTGTGGTGTAAGAATTCGTGAAGTAGAGTCAAGTGGGTCAACCGCAGGGTAGATACCAAGCTCGGAAATCTTACGGCTCAATACCGTGGTTGCGTCAAGGTGAGCAAAGGTTGTAGCAGGAGCCGGGTCAGTCAGGTCGTCGGCTGGTACATATACCGCCTGCACTGAAGTGATAGAACCGCGCTTGGTTGATGTAATACGTTCCTGCATCACACCCATCTCAGTTGCCAGAGTTGGCTGGTAACCTACGGCAGATGGCATACGGCCAAGAAGTGCCGATACCTCTGAACCTGCCTGGGTGAATCGGAAGATGTTATCGATAAAGAAAAGGATATCACGTCCGCCAGACTTCTCATCGCCATCGCGGAAGTACTCAGCAACTGTCAGACCTGAGAGCGCAACGCGGGCACGTGCTCCGGGAGGCTCGTTCATCTGACCGAATACGAGAGTAGCCTGACTCTTGGCGAGTTCGTTCATATCAACCTTTGATACGTCCCAGTCTCCCTTCTCCATTCCGTGCACGAACTCCTCACCATACTTGATTACACCAGATTCAATCATCTCGCGGAGGAGGTCATTACCCTCGCGGGTACGCTCACCCACACCAGCAAATACCGAAAGACCGGTATATGCCTTTGCGATGTTGTTGATCAACTCCATGATGAGTACGGTCTTTCCTACACCGGCACCTCCAAAGAGTCCGATTTTACCGCCCTTTGCGTAAGGCTCAATAAGGTCGATAACCTTGATACCTGTATAAAGTACTTCAGTTGAAGTAGAGAGATCTTCGTAGCGCGGTGGCTCGCGGTGAATACCGTATCCACCGGCATTGCTCACTTCACCGATACCGTCGATGGCTGTTCCAACCACGTTGAAAAGACGTCCGCGAATCTGATCGCCAACCGGCATCGTGATCGTGCTGCCTGTGGCAATTACTTCTTCTCCTCTCATCAGACCCTCGGTCGCGTCCATCGAAATGGCGCGAACGGTGTCCTCACCGATGTGCTGCTGACACTCGAGGATAACGTCGTTACCATCGGCGCGCTTTATCACAAGGGCGTCAAGAATATTTGGGAGTTTCTGTCCTCCAGGGAACATCACGTCCACTACCGGACCGATTACCTGGGCAATTTTGCCTACATTATTAGACATGCGGTTGGATTTGAAATTTTCGGGTGCAAAAGTACGCCACGAAAGGGGTGGGCAAAAGATATACGTGAAAAAAGTTTATATTACTGATTTTCATTGATTTAAGTGGCGGTATACCAGAGGTTTATCTACCCGCATACCGCTCAATAAATGAAACACCGATAAATCAATATCAGGCTTCACACAGCAGTCTGCAAATCAATCTTGCCCCGCCAATATGCATACCATGAAGCAAGTTATTCTAAATCTGTTACCTCTTCTGTGCGGAATAATGTCTTTCGCACAATCAGGATCTATTCCTCAGGAATTCAATTATCAGGCAGTGCTTCGGGATAATAACCAGAACCTGCTGGTAAATGAAGCCATCGACATTCGCATAACTCTTCTGAGCGAGTTGCCGGGTGATCTTAACCAATATTCTGAAACACATCAGACGGCGACGAATGAATTCGGGTTGATAAACCTAAGTGTGGGTGGGGGAACTCCTCTTTCGGGCAACTTCAATGACCTGCCATGGGATCGATCCTATTCGATGATAATTGAGTGGAATCAGGGTAATGGCTATGAAGAGATTGCCTCACAAACCCTGAAAACTGTTCCTTACGCCCAGATGGCCATACAGAATTGGTCAATTCATGGCAATGGCAATACCAATGATTCCAATAACTTCATTGGAACTACCGATGCCAATGGATTTCAGGTCAGGACCAATAATATCCCGAGACTTCATGTTGATTCCTCAGGTAAAGTGGGTATTGGGACCACAAGTCCTATTGGTGATTTATCGATTGTCGGGTCGACAAACTATACGTTCATGCACATGACGGACGAGCTGAATCCCCTTCAAAGCACTTTCATCTCCCATGCGGATCTGGGGACTCTGATCGGAAGAGACGGAGGAGGGTCAATACATATTATGAACGACGGGGCACCGGATATTACCATAACAGATGACTCCCGGGTGGGTTTTGGCACCTGGACCCCTGACTGCAAGGTCCAGATTAACGGGGGGAGTGACCTCTCACTGACTGATCCGAACAACGGATTTTTAATGTTAGGAACCAGCAATACCATGAACCTCGTTATGGATCAAAACGAAATCATGTCCCGGGACAACGGTCAAATGAACACGCTGTTTCTGAATACACAGGGTGGTGCTGTTGTCATTAACCAGAATACTACACCAGCATTCAACTTCACTGTCAATGGTACATGTGCCAAACCCGGAGGAGGAAGCTGGAGCGCACTCAGTGACAAAAGGCTTAAACATAAAATCGAAACCTATCACTCCGGCCTTGAAATTCTCAGTCAAATTGTTCCGGTTTCATATTCCTATACACCTGAAAGTGGTTACGATTCTGAAATACGCTATATAGGCGTCATTGCCCAGGATCTGCAAAAAGTTGCCCCATCAATGGTTCAGGAACGATCACTGAACATGGAAGACAACCCTGATGAAATGTACCTTACAGTTGATCCTTCCGAATTCACTTATCTCCTCATCAACTCAGTAAAAGAGCAGCAGTCGCAAATTGCAGAGCTCATCAAAGCTGTAGAAGAGCTTCAAATTGAAAATCAGGTTATGGCCGCTCAACTAAAGTCAATTGCCGAAAGTCGCTCCGATAAGGACAATCATTAAGTCACCAAAAAAAGCTCTTATTTCATGAAAGTCGCAACCACTATTCTCCTTCAGTGCCTTCTAATGCATTTCGCCATCTATCGTGTCATTGCACAGGATCTGCCTCAGAATTTCAATTACCAGGCAGCTATCAGGGATGAGAATGGCGGAATATTATCGGATACTGACATCACAATACGTATTACCTTATACAGTGTCACTAATGGCGATACCAGCATGTACAAAGAAACGCACGCAACAGTTACCAATGAATTCGGGCTTGTCAATCTCATCATTGGTGCGGGTGTGCCGGAATATGGCAATTTCGGGGAACTAAACTGGAATAAAGCGCATTCCATGACGGTTGAGTCAGACACAGGCGGCGGATATATTAACCTTGGAACACAACCGCTGCTTGCAGTGCCCTATGCACTAACTGCGATGAATGGCTGGACCTTAAACGGAAACAGCAACACCTCATCCAGTTCAGATTTCATCGGAACAACCGATCCCGAGGGTTTCCAGCTCCGCACCAACAACACCCCAAGAATGCATGTGGCGGCAGGCGGCAGAATTGCTTTCGGCACAGAAGACACATCGCTGGGTGATTATACTTTTCATAGTAATTCCAACAGCACAAGACTGATCATGTCTAATCAGGATGAAAGCGCTTATTGCCTGATTGAACAAGACCAGAATACAAGCAAAATACTAAACCCTTTTGGTGAAGCCATTATTATGCAGCCCGGCAATGGCCTCGTGTTCTATCTGGGATCTAATTCACGGGCTGGTTTTGGAACCACTTTACCCGAAGCGAAATTTCAGATAGCAGGCGGCAGTGATTTATCACTGACTGATCCAAACGGAGGATTCCTGTTGCTCGGCAGCACCAATTCATCAAATCTGATCCTTGATCAGAACGAAATCATGTCCAGGAATAATGGCGAGACCAATACTCTATTCCTGAATACACAGGGGGGCGCTGTTGTGGTCAATCAAAACACAACACCTGCATTCTCCTTCGCTGTGAATGGAACCTGCGCAAAACCTGGTGGCGGAAGCTGGAGTGCCCTAAGCGACGCAAGACTGAAGCAAAATATCCAATCATATTCTTCCGGTCTTGAAATCCTAAACCAAATAGAACCAGTAACGTATTCCTACACACCGGAAAGTGGCTATGATTCAGACATTCGCTATGTAGGTGTCATTGCTCAGGATCTTCAAAAAATCATTCCAACCATGGTGCACGAACGAGCACTTAATCTCGAAGAAAATCCCGAGGAAAAGTTTTTGACGGTTGATCCTTCTGAGTTCACCTACGTGCTGATCAATGCGGTAAAAGAGCTCAGTATTCAAAATGAGAAATTGCAATTACAATTACAGGAACAGCAGAATCAAATTAACCAACTTCTCAAAATTTCAAAGTAATCGCATTCATATTCCGCAATCCTAACCTTCACATAAACACGGATAAAGGCAGGAGCTTCATTGTACCTTCGCAAAGTGAAGCGCAATTTTCTTCTGGATCTCACGCTGCTTATCGGTCTCAACCTGCTGGTGAAACCGTTTTATATTCTGGTCATCGAAGCCGGAGTACAAAATGCTGTTGGGCCTGAGGCATACGGCAGCTACTTCGCGCTGATCAATTTTTCCTTCATCCTGAACATATTTCTGGACTTCGGTATCACCAACTGGAACACCCGTAGAATAGCGACTGAACCGGAAAATGCCCTCCATGGACTTGGAACTCTGATGCGCCTGAGGATATGGCTCGCGCTGATTTTTTTCATCGTCTCCTTATCAACGGGTCTCATGCTGGGGTATGACGGCGAAATGATGTACGGGTTGATCCTGTTGTCCGTAAACCAGTGTCTTGCATCTTTCGTTCTGTTTCTCCGGTCGTGGTTAAACGGCCTTCATCTGTTCAGAGCAGACTCATTAGTATCTATTCTCGACCGGTTTATCCTGATTCTGATTGTCGGTGGACTGCTTCTCATGCATAAGAGTGAATTCCGGATAACATGGTTCATTTGGGCTCAGACCGCGGCATACGCATTGACAGCCCTTACGGCAGCAGTCTTCATATTTAAAAAGGGCAGTTTGCGATCCGGCCATCACACCGGTTACCGGGAAATTCTCGGACAAAGCCTTCCCTTTGCCATTTTGATATTCATTTCGGCGATTGCCTATCGGGTAGATAGTGTAATGATAGAGCGCATGCACTCTTCAGGAGCCCGCGAAGCCGGTATTTATGCCATGGGCTTTCGGTTCTTCGAAGCGTTCAACATGATTGCATACCTGTTCGCAGTAATTCTGTTGCCTACATATGCCCGGCTCATTTCGCAGAAGGAGTCTGTACAACCGATTCTGACC
>JBEAZL010000044.1:0-9165 GCA_041170085.1 Bacteroidota bacterium | reverse complement strand
AGTACTTTGACGACAAGATCCATAACGGCAACAGCATCCTCAGGCCTATTCACTATCCCCCAATTACATCTGAGCCTAAATCCGCTGTCCGCGCCGGACAACATGAGGATATCAACCTCATCACCCTTCTGATAGGTGCGTCGGCTGAAGGACTCGAAATACTCAACAAAAAGAACGAGTGGGTTGCTGTTACTGCGTTGCCTGATCACATCGTAGTGAACGTTGGCGACATGCTGCAACGACATACCAATAACAGGCTGAAGAGCACTACACACAGGGTGGTGAATCCTCCCCGCGAGAAGTGGGCTCAGCCGAGATACAGCATTCCATTTTTCCTGCATCCGAGGTCCGATATGCGCCTCGATTGTCTGCAATCGTGCATTCCTGCAGGTGAAAAGGCCCAATATGAGCCTATTACAGCAGGTGAATTTCTCGATGAGCGCCTGGCCGAGATTGGCTTGAAGAAATGAAAACCAGAATTAAAGGCGATAGCCTTCGCTTCAGACTGACCCAGTCTGAAGTAAGGGCTTTGGAAAACGGAGGGAGGGTGACCGATTTGGTCACCTTTTCTCCTTCTGACAAACTTGAATTTTCTGTAGAGCCCTGGCACCTTAGCATTTTCAATATCAGTTTCGGTGAGTCTGTTGTCACCGTCCAGATACCCTCTACAGTATTGCAGGGCTGGGAGTTGGATGAGCGCGAAGGACTTTATGAAACCGTTGACAATGGAGGGGAGGGACTGAAGCTGTCGATAGAAAAGGATTTTTCTTGCCTGAAACAGCGGGTTGGTGAGGATGAATCAGATAATTTTCCGAACCCTTTGGAGGGTAAGGAAAAATGCTGACAGATAATCATGGACGTCCGATAGAATACCTGCGACTGGCGGTCACCGACAGGTGTAATCTTCGTTGTCATTATTGCATGCCTGCCAGAGGTATAACCTTTGCACCACGTGCAGAGGTCCTTTCCTATGAAGAAATGTTCCGTCTTCTGGAAGTATTTGCCAAACTTGGCATACGTAAGCTAAGACTCACCGGTGGGGAACCCTTCGTTCGTCGCGACTTAATGAAACTAATCCGGTCAGTGGCCCGCGAATCGTGGTTTGAAAAAATCAGTATTACGACCAATGGCACCATGACCCTGCCACATCTGGATGAACTGGCAGCTCTTGGTATCAGAAACATTAACCTGAGTCTTGACAGTCTTGACAGATCCAGATTTCTCGCCATAACCAGAAGAGATGTTTTTGATGATGTTATGCAGTGCATGCAGCAACTGATGCAGCCTCCATTCAGGTTGAGGATTAACGCGGTGATGATGGAGGGCCAGAACGAAGAGGACTTCTGGCCTTTGGTCATGCTGGCGCAGGATCAGGATGTAGAAGTTCGCTTTATAGAAGAAATGCCTTTCAATGGTTCCGGTGCATACCAACCCATCAAATGGAGTGAGAAAACAATGACGGAACAACTTCGTCAGAGGTATCCTGATGCAGCGAGAAGGATGGATGAGCCTGGCAGCACTTCTGTGAATTATCTCATTCCGGGCTTCAGGGGAAGTGTGGGATTTATTGCGGCCTGGACAAGAAGTTTCTGCGGTACCTGCAACAGGATCAGGTTAACCCCCGAGGGCATGCTGAAGACATGTCTATATGATAAGGGCGCTGTTTCTCTGCGGGATATCCTGAGAAATGGTGCAACAGATAAAGACCTCGAAGCAGCGATTTTATCTGCTATAGGCAATCGCTTCAAAAATGGACATGAGGCTGAACAGGCGAGAGGATTTGCGGTGAGTGAGAGCATGGCTACAATAGGAGGATGATGAAGAAAGATGCCATCAGTGTTGTCGAAGCCAGCCGGATTGTGCTGGAGAATCTGTTCTCGCCGCAGAAAGAGAGAATTTCTCTGGATTCAGCTCTGGGCCGCGTAACATCCGGAGCATGGCTTGCCGATCAGGACTATCCTTCTTTCGATCGTGTGATGATGGATGGCATTGCCATTCGCTATTCTGCCTGGCAGGCGGGAATACGGACATTTCGCATTGCGGGGATCCAGCGGGCGGGAGTTCCGGAGTTTTCAATCGCGCAAGATTCTGATTGTGTCGAGATCATGACGGGGGCTCCGATTCCCCTCGGAGCAGATACAGTTGTGCCGTATGAAATGATCACCATTCAGGATGGTCAGGCACATGTTGAGGGTGAAGTAAGGTTTGGACAGAACGTTCACAAAAAGGGAACTGATATCAGGAAAGATGACGTTATCGTGGCAGCCAACAGCCAGATCGGAATGGCCGAAACCGGTATCGGAGCATCGATTGGACTTGAATTTCCGGAGGTTCTGAAACTTCCGGTAATCACCATCATTTCAACAGGGGATGAGTTGATTGATATATCAATGAAGCCTGAGAGTTATCAGATACGTCGATCCAACGACCGCATGCTTCAGTCCATTTTACGTTTTGAAGGCATAGATGCTGTACTTCGACATGTGCATGACAACGAGGATGATGTCAGGTCTGTTCTGAGTGAAGGACTTCAATCAGCAGATGTCTTGCTGATTACAGGAGGAGTGTCTAAAGGTAAATACGACCTGCTTCCTGAGATTTTGAGGGAAAGCGGAGTGGAGGAGGTTTTTCACCGTGTGAATCAGAGACCTGGTAAACCCTTTTGGTTTGGGAAAAACAATGACACTTTTGTATTTGCATTCCCTGGCAATCCGGTAAGCGCTGCTGTTTGTGCAGTGCGATATTTTCTGCCGTGGCTGAGGACATCGCTGAATCAGAGGTACTCACCCTGGATAGTTAAATTGAACGGTGAGTTTGCCACTCATCAGTCATTGACATTATTCACCCAGGTCAGAATCTTCCAGGGCCAGGATGGACTGCTTCTCGCTGAAACTGTGCGCGGTAAGGGAAGTGGCGATTTTACCCAACTTACTCATGCCGACGGCTTCGTTGAAATTCCACCTTCATCAAATCCTGCTTCCGGACTTGTACAATTCTATCCGTATCCGGGAAGGAGATTGTTGTAAGCCGTTTTGGTTCATCATTCCCTTCTTCCGGGACCGCGTACACCGGGAGGCGGATTTCCCCGGTCACCGCGTCTTTCACGCAGCTTATCAAGTAATTTCTTTCTGAATTCTTCTTCTACCCTGACAAGCTTCTTGACTTGCTCCGGCCGAAGGACATCGACACAACTGAGCAGGAAATTCTGATCTGCATCCGCCTCACGCTTGCGCAGTTCTGTCATCTTGCGAATATGCTCCTTTAGTGCATTCTTGTCTGTGATCTTCTTTTCCTCTTCGCGCAGTTTGTGCATTTCCTCGCGAAATGCCTTGCGGTTTTTTTCGTGTTCATTGTAGAGGGGCCAGAATTTTTCAGCCTCGCTCACAGTGAGATCAAGCTTTTCAGTTATGAAAGCCCTTTTCAGCACTTTGATTTTTTCCTCGCGCTCAGGATCGGGAGGGCCGGGAGGACCATCCTGAGCCATGATGCCCGTTGTGAGCAAGAGCGAAAACATGAAAATGATTTTATTCAACATGGCATTCAATTATAAATCTTCAAATAAGTCGTCTCCTCCTTCTTCGAGAAGGAATTCGAGTATCTCTTCTTCTGTCAGTTCATCAAAACTGACCGGAGTTTGTTTCTTTTGTTTGCTGTCAGGTAAAGCAATGCTATCCGCAGCATTGGGCCTTATTTCCTGGAAAATCAGCGAATCATGCACCAGATCAATAGAAACTGAGGTGCTGTCGATGATAAGGGTATCGCTGTATGACTCAAGGTAGAGTGCAGCAAGGTCATCGGTTTCGGCAAAGTATTCCAGGTCTTCGATATCAATATCAGTCATTTCAAGAAGCAAGGCAAATTCGTCAATCTCATTTTCGGAAGGACGTAAAATCCAGAACGCAATGAGAATGGCTGCAGCCGCGGCCGGAATGGTAATCCATTTCAGATTGAAGATGCGGCCTTGCCCCGGTGAAGAGCTGGTTTGAATTGCTATTCCCTTTTCAAAATACCCCTGCGGAACAAGCAGCTCCTCGTTGCTCTCTTTTCTGAGCGTTTTCAGGCGTATGATACTCGCCTGCTTTTCGAAGAAATCGTCCTCCGGGACAGGCTCTTGCCGGACGGACTTCAGAATTATTTCGGAACGGGCCTGTGCGAAGTAATCCTTAGGAACATCGAATTCTTCGGAGTGTACGATACGTCCCAGCACATCACCCGTTCCTGCTGGCAGGTCTGGATCAATATGTGCCGGATGCTTTTTCATGGTTATTAGACTGGCTTTGCTCGTGGGGGTTTAATCTCTTTTCAGGAAATCTTCAATTTTCTGTACGGCATGGTGAAATGAGGCCTTCAGCGCCCCGACCGTAGTGCCGGTTATTTCGGAAATCTCTTCGTATTTCTTCTCTTCATAGTATTTCATGATGAACACGGCCTTTTGCTTTTCGGGGAGGGTAGCAATGGCGAGCTGAAGCCTGCGCTGGATTTCATCGCCGCTATATAATGAGTCGTGTTCCAGCTGGCTCTCCAGTTTATTTCCGATGTCATCGAGATGAACCTTGCCCAGTCGCTTTTCCCGATTAATAAAGGTTACGCTCTCATTATAGGCAATTCGCATGAGCCATGTCCCTATTTTACTGTCGCCCCTGAATCCGGAGAAACCTTTCCAGGCCTTGATGAAGGTGTTTTGTGTAATGTCGTCAGCATCATCGTGGTCGAGTACCATCCGCCGGATGAAATAGTACACGGGCTTCTGGTATTCAGACACCAGCATGTGGAATGCCTTGTCGGGCATGCCCTTGGTGTGGTATAGTTCCAGAATCTGAGTATCCGTGTTCAACGACATAGGCCAAAGCTAACGATTGGACTATAAATCATCTTCAGGGTTTAATCGGTCATTTGTAAAATCTCATTTATCATCAAAAAAACAGGCCTCTGATGAGGCCTGTTATGAATTTTCTTATGGAAATCAACTCTCTTAGCTTTCCAGGGCCTTGCGAATGATAGTGCGCACATGATCCCTGTGAGCCTTCGTAAGACCATCAGGTGAAACTCCCGAAGCCATCATCTGGTCAATGCGCTTCATTTCTGAGAGCATCATTCCCCTTGACACGCGATCATGTCTTGAGTCTGAAGCCAAACCTTTCACCAGTGTTTCTACATACATCACCTGCAAATTCTGGCGAATGGTACTTACCGATGATTTTGCATCTGCCTGAAAAATGGCATTGGTAAGTTCAGTCATTACTTTATCCAGCGTGTATGTATTGCCATAAAGCTGACTGTCTGTAATGCGCTGCATTACCTCAGGGTGAAGAAGATGATTGAGGCATTCACGCTGCATATTGAGAATTCGCTGATGAATATGCGGATCCTGATTCTGTCCGAAATGATCAAAACCTCTGCGCTGTGGAAGCAGGAACTGCAGAAGATCTGACGATGCAGACCAGGCCTGTGGACCGAAGGCATATTTTTCAAGTGCTTTCATGGCTGCGCGCTGTTTGTCCTCTGACACAGGAACCAATGGGTTGCGGTCAGTAGGTTGTCCGTGGTTGGCGCGATTGTAATGAACTCCTCCAATCTGACGCGTCATCACCCGAAGCTGAGTGCCATATTCACCGGTAGCCAGTAAATAGGCCATCAACAATGCCTGATAGCTCTCATTTCCTTTGGTGAATTTATCCTTCAGTTTGGGTAGAATCTTGTTCACCAGATCACAACGCTCACTTCCGTATGCAACAGGATCACTTGACAGGTCGTAAATGTTCACGTCAGGATCGATACCGGAACCCGAGGATCTCATGTCATCCGCATCATTACCAAATGCGAGCTTTGGATCTGAGCTGCGCTCTGCAATTTTATTCAGCCTGAACTTCTCGGCAATAGGATCAGAGAGTCCCGGACTATAACCATATTCGATTACCCAAAGATCGTAAGGGCCTGGATTAACGTCGCAGTAAAGGGTCTGGTCTTTGGGATCTGTTGCATAGTTGAATGCCGGATATTCCATGACTGAATTACACAATCCATTTTCTGCCACCTTCGCCTTGTCTTTTATTTCGGCAGGTGAGAGCATAGTGCTGGCTCTCATATTATGCATCAGCCCCAGTGTGTGGCCGGTTTCATGCAATATGAGCCTGTAAAGCATCTGTCGTACAATTTCCTTCTCAGCGGCCTGATCCATATTCAGCGCAGAGCTGGCGGTGATTCCGAAAGCGAGATTGTGATTTGTATGTTGAGATGCGAAGCACAGGAACGGATTGCGTCCGAACTGTTCATCCATCTTGCTGAATTCTTCATCTGTCGGGAAGCCGGCTGTAGAGAACACGCCTTCTGCACGCACGCGATTGATCAGGGCCACCAGTTCGATCATGATATCGGCACCGAGAATCTGACCGGTTCGCGGATTTACGAAACTTGGTCCGTATCCGCCAAAGGGTGGAAGTGGTGAAGATGTCCAGCGAATAACGTTGTACCTGATATCACCGGCATCCCATGTAGCATCATCGGGTTGCTCCAGACATACCACCGCATTTTTGAATCCGGCTTTTTCGAAGGCAATATTCCAGCGTTCACATGCCTCTTTCACAATAGGCCTGAATTCCTTTGGTGTTGTATTCTCGATCCAGTAGGTAATAGGCTCTACAGGTTCAGAAAGTTTAGCGTTAGGCTCCTTCTTCACAAGGTTCCAGCGATGGATCATGTCCCTGTATGGAGTCTCATCAAACGAGGTCATATCGTCGACCTGTGTATTGAAATATCCGATGCGCGGATCATCAGCTCTTGGCTGATAATCATTTTCGGGCATCTCGAGCAGGCTGTGCTGATAACCAACCGTGATATACCTCGGGTCGGTCATGTCTGTCTCAAAGCGGGTAGGAGAGGAGTTCTCATACACATAGTTCACTTTGATTTCAGTGTTTTTGGGGTAGTTGTTTAAGGCCTTAATGCGCGTCCGTTCCTTGCTCAGGCCTCCCAGAGCTGAAGGCTGTCCGGGAGGAGTCGGGAACTTCACCATCTGGAATTTCTCAGACAGAAAAATCGCATCGCCATCGATAAGTACAGTCTTACCATCCTTGCTGGTTACCTCAATTTTCTCATTGGCGAGAACAGGATCATTGATGTTCGCATCCTTTGCCAGGAACAGTGCACTCTCCGGATCATAGTAATAGTCTGTGTTCTCATGGATAATCTCAATCCTGTCGAAGACTTTGGTAAACCGGATAATCTTGCTGTCGCCATAAGATCCCCTGAAATATCCTGCTGAAGCAGGGCCGTCGGTAATATGGCTGAAGTATATGAACTCCTTATTCAGCTGGTCTTCGCGAAGTTCGAGATATGATTTACCTGTAACAGTATCCCGCCAAATGGTAAAAAGTCCTTCGGACTTGCTGCATTTCTTCACCAGATCAGCAAACTTATCTTCTTCCTTCTTAGGCTCTTCCTGTTTGGCATTCTTGCCCTTTTTGGGTTTGGCATCTGCCTTTTCTTTCTGGGCAAAAGCATCGCCTGAAAGGATCATGGTTCCTGCCAGCATCAAGATGGTCAGGAGACGGGAGTAATGGTGTTTCATTTGAACTGGTCTTGGTTTCGGAACAATTATAGGTAATAGGTTAGATAAAAAATGATAAGTGGGAAGAGCGGAAAATGGGATGCAGGAACGGACAACGATTACATCATCTCCATGTCTCCACCGCCACCGCCTCTTCTGCGGAATACACTGGTGTCCATCTTGCCAAACTTCCAGGAATAATTGATGCGCACGACCTGCCAGTCTCTGCGGTTCTCGGAAGTCTGGATGAAATAGTCGGATTCCTGATAGGTAATGTTTCTCCGCGTTTTGAAGACATCGGAAATGCCTATTGAAAGGCTCATGGCGTCTTTGTAAAAATCATAGCGCAGAGCAGCGTCAACACCGTAATTACTTTCATTATAGCCCACCACCGTATTGACAGATCCGCCGAACATACCACCTCCGGGGCCGCCGCCTCCACCGCCACCACCTCCGCGACCTTCGCTACCGCTCACATCCAGAGCCCTGCGCGAATTATAATCACCGGTGAGTTGCAGGCTCAGTTTCTTCGGCAATTTGATACTCAGATTGAGCTTTGCGAACCACGATGACCGCGCATTGGTGAGCGATTCATTGATGTTGGTTCCGTCGATGGAAGAGTAGTAAAGATTGACATTGGTCACAGCATCCATCCATTTGGTCAGTCCATTTTTGAAAATGAACTCAAGTCCGTAAGCCTCGCTGGAATTGGCGTTTTGCCATGTGGTGATAACAACATCCCGGTTGAGATATGAACTGAATTCCGTAATCTGGTTTCTGGTCATCAGGTCAGTGGTGTACTTGTAATAGGCCGTGATGAGCACGCTGTTCTTTCGCGAGAAAAGATTCTGGTAACTGAGTTCGAATGAGTTGGTGAACTCTGGCAAAAGTCCGGGATTACCCCTCGAAAGATTCAGGGAGTCGCTGTAATCCATGAAAGGAATCAGCCTGAAGAAAGAGGGGCGATTGATGCGGCGTGAATAGTTGACCTGAATATCCTGCTTATCTGAAATTTTGTAATTCACAAATGTGCTCGGAAAAAGGCTGATAGGGTACTTCACTTCAAAGACGGAGTCAGTGCTAAGCAGTTCGCCGCTGTAATCCGAGCTCTCTGCCCTCAGACCTGCCTGCCATCCCCATTTCTGATAACTCTTGCTGAACTGACCGTAAACTGCATATACCTGATCCAGGAAGGTATAATCTACCAGAAGCTCTTCAATTTCTACAAAAGTCTGCAGATCGGGATCATAGTTGTAGTTCTGGTAATCGCTCCAGTATCTGCGAACATTGGCCCGGATTCCGCCCTCCAGTTTAGCCCCCTTGTTCAGTGGCGTCTTCGCATCTGTCTGGAATGTCAGTACTCTCTGGCCGCCGGTTCCTTCCTGAAGCTGTATAACCTCGTTGTTATTGATATAGCTGAGATAATCTCCGCGAAAAACACTTTCTATCCGGTTAAAGTTGATGTCTGAAGTGAGCTCGGCTCCTTCTCGGCTGAACACATGTCTGAACATGATCTGACTACCCAGATTTTCGAAATCGCGAGAGGTCTCGCTATCACGGGAGGTGTAATCTATCGCGTCTTCTGATGTGCCAAGCGTGTCGGTATATGTCTCCAGAAA
>JBEAZL010000043.1:0-9351 GCA_041170085.1 Bacteroidota bacterium | reverse complement strand
TTCCGATGCACCGCAACCTCGGGATATTTACCGGACGTAATCTCCCATTGGACAGATTGTTTGCACAATTTCAGGGAAAGGAAGAAGGGTTCACCAAAGGGAGAGATCGCTCATTTCACTTCGGAGATGCAAGCCATCATCTTGTGGGAATGATATCCCATCTTGGACCCCAGCTGGGCATTGCAGATGGTCTTGCCCTGGCTTCTAAACTCTCAGACAGCAAAAAAGCGACAGTAGTTTTCAGCGGCGATGGTGGTGCCAGTGAAGGTGATTTTCATGAAGCTCTGAACGTTGCCACAGTATGGGATCTTCCTGTGATATTCGGAATCGAAAACAATTACTGGGGCCTTTCCACTCCGAAACACGAGCAGTATCGCTGCGAAAAATTCATCGATAAGGCAGTTGGATATGGCATGCCTCAGGATGATGCCGTACAGGTGGATGGCAATAACATCCTCGAGGTATATCGCACCGTAAAGAAAATGGCCGAGAGCATACGCAAGAAGCCTCGCCCTGTCATGATTGAATTTATGACCTTCCGCATGAGGGGCCATGAAGAAGCCAGTGGAACCAAATATTATCCGAAGGGTCTGGCCGATACATGGTCAGAAAAAGACCCGGTCGAGAACTATGAAAAATGGTTGCTCAGCGAAAACCTCATCAGCGAGGAGGACGTTCTTGCTGCAAGAAATGAAATTAAAAAAGAGATAAACGAGGCCCTCAAAAAAGCCTTTGACTACGAGGATATAAAGCCAGACACCAGAACTGAAATCACCGATTTATTCAGGCCCTTCAGCAATGATGCAGTTGCACCGTCCGGAAATTCAAATGAAATGCGCCTTATTGATGCCATTTCAGATGGATTGAAAGAGTCGATGCAACGCCACCCCAACCTTGTGCTCATGGGACAAGACATTGCTGAATACGGTGGTGTGTTTAAAGTTACCGAAGGTTTTGTAGAACTGTTTGGCAAAGACAGAATCAGGAATACACCATTGTGCGAGTCTGCGATCATCGGCTGTGGGTTGGGCCTGTCTATTGCGGGATACAAGGCCATGGTTGAAATGCAGTTTGCAGACTTTGTAACCTGCGGATTCAATCAGATAGTCAACAACCTTGCAAAATTGCATTACCGTTGGGAGCAAAATGCTGACGTAGTAGTTCGCATGCCAACAGGTGCCGGCGTAGCAGCAGGACCATTTCACAGTCAAAGCAATGAAGCATGGTTCTTCCACACACCCGGACTGAAGATCGCTTACCCGGCGTTCCCGGCCGATGCAAAAGGACTACTCTGTCAGTCGTTTGAAGATCCCAACCCTGTCATGTTCTTCGAGCATAAGGCCTTGTACAGAAGTGTCAGCGAACAAGTTCCTTCCGGTTATTATACCATTCCATTCGGGAAAGCCAATCTTCTCAGGGAAGGTGATCAGGTAAGTATCATCACATACGGACTTGGCGTTCACTGGGCATTGGAGTACCTGTCTGCCCACCCGGAAATAAATGCTGACTTAATTGACCTTCGCACGCTGGCTCCGCTGGATACTGATGCCATATTCAAATCAGTGAGAAAAACGGGGCGTGCGCTTGTACTTCACGAAGACTGCCTTACAGGCGGTATTGGTGGTGAAATAGCTTCACTGATCACAGAAAATTGCTTTACATCTCTTGATGCCCCTGTAATGAGATGCGCAAGTCTGGATACCCCGGTTCCATTCAACGCCGGTCTGGAAGTTAACTTCCTGGCTAAGTCGCGGCTGAATCAAACCCTCCAAAACCTGCTCGAATACTGATGAACTGGCTACTGCATACTTTATGGCTGAGTGCCTTGATTTATGCAGGAATCTGCTTTGTTTACTTCATCATTCAGGAGAATTTCATATTCGTACCTACCCTTCCGGGGCCCAACTTTACTCCCAGGCTGCACACTGAGGCAGAAGAACATTTTATCGAGACATCAAACCATGGACGTATACATGGTTTGTTACTCAAAGTTCCGGGATCGCGCGGACTGGTTTTCTACCTGCATGGAAATACAGGCAGCCTGAAACGCTGGCAATTCATGGCTGAAGAGATCAGCGGTTATGGCTGGGATGTCTTTGTGATGGACTACCGCGGATATGGACAAAGCAAGGGCAAACGAAGCGAGGCCATCATGCATCGCGATGCTGAAGAGTGTTACGACAAGATAGCGGCAGGCTACGAAAAAACCATTGTTTATGGAAGGTCTCTCGGAAGCGGATTCGCTGTCAGACTTACTTCAAGAAAAAAGGTCCGTCATCTGATACTTGAAACGCCCTTCCTGAATCTTGCAGATGTTGCTTCACACCACATGCCATTCGTTCCTGTGAAATTTCTGCTGCGTTACCGGTTCAGGAACGACTTCTTTATCCGTCACATCAACTGTCCGGTCACACTTTTTCATGGTACGCGGGACATTGTAGTTCCTTACCAAAGCGCCCTTAACTTATACAATATCGCCAAAATCAAAGGCAATGCTGAGATGGTAACCATTGTTGGCGGAAAACACAGCAATCTGAACTCATTCCCATTGTTCAGGGATGAACTCAAAAAGATCTTTCAGAAAGAAAGCTGACTCTGCGATCAGGAAACAAAAAGAGCTTTCAACTCGCTCGCTTCCTCCGGTTTCATTTTACCAGCCAGTATCAATCTCAATTGACGACGGCGCAATGCACCCGCGTATCGCGATAATTCTTCCTCGGATTCAGGCAAAGCCTCCGGCACATTGATGGGATTACCCAATTGATCTACAGCGACGAAAGTATAAATGGCCTCATTGCATTTGATCTTCTGTCCGGTAGTATGATGCTCTACAAAAATGTCCATGAACACCTCCATGGATGAAGTAAATGATCTGGAAACCTTGGCCTCAATGATCACAATATCACCGAGCTTAATGGGATGCTGAAAAGAAACATTGTTCACTGCAGCCGTTACCACAACCCTCTTACACAACCTGTGAGCACTTATTGCCGCTGTGATGTCGAGCCAGTTCAACAACTGCCCGCCCATCAGATTGCCCAATGTATTGGTGTTCTCGGGCAACACAAGATGAGTGGCCACTGTAAGGGTGTCTTTTGCAGGTACTTTTTTCATGGTGCAAAGCTAGCTAAGCCCAGACGCCTGTCTTCCATTTTCCATGATCATTCCAGCCATTTCGGAAAATTTCACAGTTGATCAGAGATCACTTCCAACCCTTTCAGGATTCCAGGGAAAACTCTACTGCAATAGTGCAATTCAGCAATTTGGAAATCGGGCAGTTCTTTTCTGCATCAGCTACACACTCCGCGAATTTCTCGCGTTCGATAGATGGAACCTTGGCCTGAAGGGTGATGTGTGACTGTGTCACAGCTCCATCCTCAAGGGTTATCCTGCAAGTAGCTTCAAGTGTTTCCGGAGTGTATCCGGCTCCACCCAGAACAAAGCTCAACTTCATACAGAAACATCCGGCATGGGCAGCAGCAATAAGCTCCTCCGGGTTTGTTCCCTCTCCTTCTTCAAAACGAGAATGAAATGAATATGGCTTTTCCTTTAATACACCGCTCTGGGTAGTAAGGACACCCTTACCGTCTTTTCCACCTCCGTTCCAAACGGCTGTTGCCTTTCTGATCATATTGATATTTTTTTAAGTGTTTCCGAAATCAATCTGTTATGACACACATCATCGGGTCATCGCGTGTTAAAACTACATTTGATTATGAACCAGCGAAATTATTATTTGTTCCGCACCAGCTAAAATTAACCCTTCCTATGTCCAGCCAGTTTCGAGATATCCGAGCTCTGTTTTCTCTTTTCGATCCTGATCACCTCAGAAAAAGGACCGAATTACTGAGAAAAATGGGTGAAAAAGAACTGAGTCTTAACAATGGTCTCATCAAATTCTATGATGACCTGTTATTCATTCATGCCCATCCCGCAAACGCTATCGAGGAAAGGCTGGCATGGAAGAATTTAAGGCGAATAGAACAATTCCTGCGCAAGTATAAATCCATAATGCCTCCGGTACTTGAAAATTCCGGATTGCCATTTACCGCCCATACCAGTAAGTTCTCATGGGAATTATTGTGCTGGCTTTCTGAGAGAGAGGACATAAAAATGGTGGCAGATTTTACCCACACAGGTGATGTCGCACCAGCTGAGATCATCCGTCCTCTGCTGCCTTCAACACTTCGCTATGAACATGGCTTCGAGGCTGACTGGCAGGAACTTTTCGATAACCTCAAATTCCTGGAACCTGATCCTCTGAAGAAGATATTGCTGCTCTTTCAAACCAACCAGATGAGTCCATTGGTCCGCGATCTGCTCTTTGGTCAGCTGGACCTGTACACCAGCATTTACCCGAAAACAGCAGGGTTCAGCAAGATGCACAATTGTATAGAAATTCCTCAACGATTCTATCACAACGAGATCCTTAAGAAATACGACTTCACTGGATGCCTGGAGAAAAAACTACCACCTGCAGAGCATCTGAATGCTGAATTGAGAGAGAGTGTTGCCAGTAAAATCAAAATATCGCTGGCCTTGCTTCTTCGCGAGACCGACCCTTCAACCTTCATAGACCTGTCCTCACTTCATCTGTTTCATCTGGAAAGGGGAATCAGTGTGGCCATCTATGGCATGGTGAGCGAAAGGCAATTGCCCTATGAGAGCTATATCGGTTTCACCCTGTTTAAAAACGGGTATCCCGCAGCATACGGGGGGGCATGGGTCTTCGGACGGCGTGCCAAATTCGGCATTAACATCTTCGAGACTTTCAGGGGAGGAGAATCAGGAATGTTCTTTACTCAGATTTTGAGGGTCTATGCAAGATGCTTTGAAATTGATCACTTTGAAATTGAATCTTATCAGTTCGGAGCCGACAATCCTGAAGGTATCGTGTCCGGAGCCTATTGGTTCTATTACAAACACGGCTTTCGATCGACCGACAAAAAATTAGCCGCAATAGCGGAAAAAGAAGCAGAAAAAATTCAGAGAAATAAGTCGTACCGAACCTCGCTTAAGATTCTTGAAGAATTTACAAAATCCAATATGGAGCTGCTGCTGAAAGGCATTTCAAGGCCCGATGTAACCCTGTGGACATCCGCAACCAGACGGCTATTGCAGAAGAAGGGAGTGGAAAATACTCTCTCTCCATTCAGATATCAAAATCCGGCACAATCGAAACAAAATTCAGTTAAGGAACAATATCAAAGTCAAAGTGTTTCAAGAGATGAATGGAGTTTGCTAGTGCTGTCAGGTCCTCCTTTCAACCACCTCAAATCTGAAAAAATTGATCGGATAATTGAGTTCAGAAATCATGATATGCTCGGATATCAGAGAGAGTTAAGGGATATGATTGATACCGCGACCAAAGCAGGGAATACGCAGCCTGATGAGCGAAATCGGCAGATAAATTAAATCGTCGGACAAAATCATATACATTTTGTGATTTGTGACCCAAATCGCACAAGCTAAAATGGTTCTTATATTACATTAGCCGCCGACAAGTAACATTGAATTAAACCACGCATTATGACAAACAAAGAAATGATCGATGAGATCAGAGCAGAGATTGCCCGGCGAAAGAAAGAACTCGAAGCGCTGGAATCCGCTGCCATGGTTCTTGCCGGGCTCGGTTCAGCTTCAGGTTCAAAGAAAGGATCAACAGGCCGCAAAAGAGGTCGTCCGAAAAACCCAATAGGTCGATTGGTTAAAGCTGTGGAAAAAGTGGGTAAAGCCAAACGCGGCCCCGGCAGACCCAGAAAAAATGAATCGGAAAAAGCTGCTGCAGTTAAGCCAGTTAAAAAAGGCAAGCGCGGAAGACCACCAGGCAAGAAGAAGAGCATAGCTCCCAAGCCAGTGAAAGCAGCTAAAAGAGGACGTCCGGCTGGAAAGAAATCTTCAGCAGTTAAAGTGTCTAAAGGAAAGAAAGGCGGTAAAGGCATTCGGGTAACCAACATACATGGCCGTCTGGTTGATCATTTCAGCAAGACTGGTAAGTTCATGACAAATGGCGACATCGGTATGTACCTGAAGCCATTTTATCCTTCCAAAACAGAACTGGAACTGAAGAAATATGCTTCAATCCTGCTGAACCAGCTTATGCACGACAAGAAGATCGGCAGAACTGACCTGGATAAATCAGGGAAAAAAGCTGAAGCTTACTTCTGGGGTCTGCCTGAATGGGTGGAAGGAAATAAGGGAAAATCTCAATATTACAGCTGATCGTAAGCACTATTGATGCAGACAATCTGCTACTGTCAAAGCCTGTTCTTTTGAACAGGCTTTGTTTTTTTATCTGAGACTCCGATAGAAGTAAATTCGCGAAAAAGCTACACAATGAAACAACTGTGGTTCATTCTGATCGCCTCATGCATAGTTGCCTCTGCTCCCGCTCAGTCTTTGCTGCATAACCCGGCAGCCATTATCTATATGGATGATGAAGACCTGATCGAAGAGGAAGAAGAAGAGGACCCCTGGCGCGGCTGGAGCATAGGCCTGAATCTCGGGGGTTATTTCGGGTCGGGAAAGACCGGAAACTTCTATAACGGTCTTTGCGGTTCCAATGAACTCAATGATCCCAATGACGTCAGATGTTACACCATTGAGGAACGACTAACCCTCACTCCCAATGAAATCAATTACATCAATACGTATTTCGGTTCTTCCAATTTTTTCCTGCCATGGGATGCGTACCCTGCCCGGATGAGGTACAATCCCGCGTTTATGCTGGGCTTTCAGCTGAAATATAATTTTAACCGGGATGCTGCTCTTGTATTTAACTCTAACGCAGTCCGCATGAAAGCAGTTGATCAGTTTACCATTCAATTTGTTGGTACACCTCTCCCTCCCAACGGACAGGCAGATGTCCGCTTGTTTCAGATAGTTGGAAAAGAGGACCGATTCAATTTCAACCTGGGCTACCGTCAGGGTTTCATGATCAATGACCTGCTCAACTCATATATTCAGATTGGCGGAAGCGTTCTGGGTACCAAGGTGATGGAGAACGAGGTCTTTGTCGCAGATCGCACCTACGACCTTTTCCTCGGATTCACCAATCCTAACCAGGCACCTATTGCATATCAACCCAGAACCGGCTTTGGATTTGGTTACTACTTTTCCCTCGGCGTCGAGTTGTTTACTACCAACAGATTTACAGCTGACTTGAGTCTCGGTTTCTCCAGAGATAAAATGAAACTGATTACGTACGAGGAAAAAGGTTGGAACAAATGGCTGCAGGCAACAGTTACGATGTAAGAAACTTTTCGCGAATGATGGCAAATGCTGTTCTGAACTCATCTTCAATTCACCAATAGAGACTTGACCTCTTTATCGAGAGAATTCAAAGGGCACGCAGCTCTGTCGGGCGCAGCTCTGATCTATGGTGCTAACTACGTTATTGCCAAGTCCGTTATGCCGGACCCGGTAGGTCCAAACAGCTTTATCCTCTTGCGGGTCATTGGTGCCGCGTTTCTCTTCTGGATGCTCATCATTGGCAAATGGAAATTCCCGGAGAGAAAGGACTGGTTGCGTTTTCTCCTCTGTGCCCTTTTTGGGGTAGTCACCAACCAACTGCTGTTTTTTAATGGTCTGGCACTGACAACCCCCATCCATGCAAGCATCATCATGACAAGCAATCCGATCCTTGTCATGCTGTTTTCATCGTGGATTCTCGGGATAAGAATAAAAGCCCTGGGATTCTTAGGAGTAATATCCGGATCTGTCGGTGCTTCGGGAATTATCCTCAGCGCACATAACCTCTCTCCCGGTGAAATGTCACCATCATCCCTCGGCGATATTTTTATCCTGATTAATTCTGCCAGCTGGGCTATGTATCTGGTCCTGGTAAGAACGCTTATGGACAAATACCATCCCATGTACATAACTGCATGGGTATTTGCTCTGGGTATTCCGTTTGTCATTCCATTCGGTGGCACCGGGCTAATGTCGGTGCCATGGGATATGCTTTCTACCGGACAATGGCTGGCCATCATTTATGTCATTGTCTGCACCACATTCCTAACCTATTTGCTAAATATGTACGGAGTGTTTCATCTGTCTTCATCCGTTGCAAGTTCATATATATATCTGCAACCCCTTCTTGCGGCTCTCTTTGCCTGGCTGTTCAGCAAGCTCGGAACGCGCGACTATCTGGGGCACTTCGGATGGGATCAGCTCATTTGGGCATCTTTGATATTCCTTGGAATCTATCTCGTCGGAAGATCTCAGTCAAAACGATACAAGCCGACAGATTGAAGGAGTATATTCATTCTTGATTAGCCCTCTCTTCTTGTTGGTCGGAATTACTTCGTGATCCCACAGGGGGGACGGGGGGGATTACTTCGTGATCCCTTAGTGGGGGTTGCTAAAACCATGTGAAAACAATGTCCTGCTAACACAGTATTTGTTTTTAGGAAGCCTTCCTTCACTCAAGGCTGCGCCTTGGTTTGGAAAGCTTCCTAAAAACAAAAATCCGCCTTCGGCGGATTCGTTGTTTTCTCATGGTTTTGCGGAGAGAGAGGGATTCGAACCCTCGATACCCTTTAGGGGTATACACACTTTCCAGGCGTGCTCATTCGACCACTCTGACATCTCTCCGTAGTCATTTAAAACGGGCGACAAAAATAGCTGCTTTAAACTAAATCAGCGAAGAATAGTTGGTCAACTCGCCCCTCATTGGCGTCTGTATCCATCTCCTTATCTCGTCTGGACTGTATCCGGCGCCAATCAGAAACATCAGCTTTGTAATGGCAGCTTCTATAGTCATGTCAGCACCGCTTGTTACTCCTGCCCTTTCGAGCTGCAAACTGGTCTGATATCGGCCCTGTTCAACAAAACCCTGATTACACTGAGATATATTCACCACAACCAGCCCCTTGTCTATCTGCGTCCTGAGGATTTCCGAAAACCAGCGCTGTGTTGGAGCATTCCCTGAGCCAAAGGTTTCAAGCACTATACCTTTCAATCCCTCGGCCTCAAATACAGATCTTACCAGCCTCTCATTTATTCCGGGAAATATTCGCAAAACTGCTACATCGCCAGACATCTCAATGCGAGGCCGAAATGCCTGTATGTCCGGCTTGAATAACGCCTGATGATCAAAGAAAATATGGACTCCCACATTGGCTAAAGCAGGATAATTGGCGCTTTCGAAGGCATCAAAATCTTCCGTATTGTATTTGTGTGACCTGTTACCTCTCAACAACCGGGATTCAAAATAGATGGCAACCTCCTTCACTACAGGTTGACCTTCACGACGGGCCGCAGCTATTTCCAGCGCGGTTATAAGATTCTCTCTTCCATCGGTTCTCAGTCTTCCCATGGGTAATTGAGCTCCGGTAAGAACAACTGGCC
>JBEAZL010000042.1:0-11542 GCA_041170085.1 Bacteroidota bacterium | reverse complement strand
CTGGCCATTATTGATCAGAACTGGAAAGAGCATTTGCGCTCCATGGACGACCTGCGCTCCAATGTGCAGTTTGCTGCGCACGAACAAAAGGATCCTCTGCTCATTTACAAGTTTGAATCATACAAGTTGTTCAGCAGCATGGTAGCGCGTGTCAATCAGGAGGTAACATCATTCCTCATGAAGTGTCAGTTACCGGCGGCGCAACAACCTTCACAAATCAAACAGGCGCCCGCTCCGCGCAACGTGGACAGCACCCGTGTGCAGACTACAAAACCGGATTCACAAAATCTCGCGGAAAGAAGTTCGGCTATACGTCAGGCACAGGCACCGAATATGCCTCCGGTTGGAGGACCACCTCCACGTCCGGAAACCTTTATCAGACAAGAGGCAAAAGTTGGTCGAAACGACCTTTGTCCTTGTGGTTCAGGCAAGAAATTCAAGAATTGTCACGGACAAGTTGACTAATGGACTCAGCCTTCACCGAGGGCGTCCATTTCTTCTCCGACACGAGTCCATTCGGCGATCATTTCGTCGAGTTTGGACTTGGCATCGGCGTATTCCGCAAGTTTGGAGCTGCTCCTGGAAGCATCTGAATAATCCAGAGAGGCCATTTCAACATCCATGGTTGCAATCCGTGACTCCATCTCGCCTATTCCTCTTTCGAGCTTATCGAACTGAGATTGCAGTTTTTTAAGAAGCTTCTCTCTCTCTTTGCGGTCTCTGCCATTGTCCGAAATCTGAGCGTCGAGCCTGGATTGTTTTTCAGCTTTGACAGCTTTCGACTGTTGTTCAAACAGAGCAATGCTCTCTGCCTTCTTTTCCTTCAGGAAGTCAAGCACATCACCATGCCATGTGCGCAGGCCGTCCTTTCTGATTTCATATACGATGTTCGTGAGGCCATGGAGAAAATCACGGTCGTGACTCACCACCAGCAGGGTTCCCTCATATTGCTGGAGCGCCTGTTTCAGAATCTTCTTGCTTTGGAGATCAAGGTGGTTCGTCGGTTCGTCGAGCACCAGGAAATTGTATGGTTCCAGCAGCAACTTACAAAGGGCGAGACGGCCCTTTTCACCTCCACTAAGTACCTTGACCTTTTTGTAGATATCATCGCCCCGGAACAAGAAAGCTCCGAGCAGTCCCCGCACCTTGGTCCTCATCTCACCGGCCGCTTCATCATCGATGGTTTCAAAAACGGTTTTCTCGCCATCGAGCAAAGCAGCCTGATTCTGGGCAAAGTATCCGAGTTTGACACCATGTCCGGGCGTGATATTGCCGGTGCCATGCGATTCAGAACCAACAAGTATTTTGAGCAGGGTAGTTTTACCTACTCCATTTTTTCCTACCAGCGCAATCTTTTCTCCGCGGTTGATCATCATATCGAGATTGGCAAAGAGATGCAAATCACCGTATGACTTACTCAAACCCTCCGCAGAATAGACCACTTTTCCGGAGTGAACAGGATTCTGGAATCTGAAGAAAACACTTTCACTCTCGAAATCATCTACCTCAATTTTCTCCAGCTTATCCAGTTTCTTGATCAGCGACTGAGCGAAGGCAGCCTTATCCTTTTTCGCTCTGAACTTGTCAATCAGTTTCTGAGTGTCTTCAATGTATTTCTGCTGATTCTTGGCGGCCTGTTCCTGGCGCTCGATCTCAGCTTCGCGTTGAACGATGTACTTCGAATATGAGAATTTGTAATCATAGATTTTCCCTTTGGAAATCTCTATGGTACGAAGGGTGACATTATCCAAAAATGTGCGGTCGTGAGAAATGAGCACAACAGCTCCGGCATAATCCTGAAGGAACTCCTCGAGCCACTGTATACTCTCGATATCGAGGTGGTTGGTAGGCTCGTCGAGCAACAACAGATCAGGATTTTGCAGCAGTATCTTGCCAAGCTCCACACGCATCTTCCAACCGCCTGAAAATTCTGCCATTTTGCGGTTCATATCGGCAGATGCGAATCCCAATCCCTTCAGGACTTTCTCAATCTTCTCTTCAATATTTCCACTCTCGAGCAGCTCCAGGCGATGTGCCACATCTTCCAGGCGGCTCACCATGCGGGCATAGTCATCTGAAGTATAGTCTTCCGTGTGGGTGATATCATGAGTCAGCTGATCGAGTTCCGCATGCAGCGACTGGATTTCGGCAAAGGCCTTCTTTGATTCCTCGTAAACAGTCGAACCTTCATTGTGATCCATTTCCTGAGGGAGGTAACCTACGGTCGTTCCCTTGGCGAGTGCCACAGAACCGGCTGAGGGATTCTGCAATCCCGCCAGTGTTTTGAGCAGGGTAGATTTTCCGGCGCCATTCTTGCCGACCAGACCAATGCGGTCGCGTGGTCCGATGAAAAAAGATATTCCTTCGAACAGGGCGCGCGACCCGAAAAAGACACTGAGATTTCCTATGGTTACCATAAAGCGGGTGCAAAAGTACGGCGCTGAAAGCTATTCCGGCGCCTGAAGTTCCAATAAGCAAAAAGCCCCTCCACAAGGTGGAAGGGCTTTTCAGATATCACGGGCATCTTAATAGTGCCACAAGTCGTGTTCCATGATGAAGAGGTCATTCTTAATGCGCTCAGCTTCCAGCAGGGCATCGATGTTGCGCGCATATTCCGAAATGGTCCGGTCATATACGTTTTCTTCTTTCACGATGTAGCTGGTGAACATTCTGCGCTCGAACAGATCGTAGAATGTTGAACGCTGCGCGCTGTTCGCGCGGTTGAATGCAGCCTGATTGGCGATAACATAGCGGAGCTCAGGATAGTAAATCCAGAACAAAGGCTTCATACCACGCTTCATACCGTTGTCGTCGTATTCTTCCATCATCGGACAAATACCGAGGATACGCACGTAGCGTTCAGAGCGCTGCTTATCAAACAGCCACTCCTCTTTTACCTGATACTGGGTGATGGAGATAGACTCAACCGATTTCTGCGTTTGCACAAGTTCAGGTTCACCCGTCTCGATATTCATTACAGTTTCCGAAACTATGGGGTTCAGCAGGGAGTCGAGCTCGACCTGCGTCAATTCATAGTGAAATTCATCATCGTCGCCGGTTGGTCCCAGGCCGTATGCAGAGATGGAACCTTCGTCGAGAAGGGCATCCTTGATACAGTCGAAGAGACTCTTACGGTCATCGATGCGATCGATCGGAAAATAGAACGGGTGGTTCATCTTTTCGCGCATATCCATAACCTGCCATATGCGGCGGCACCACATTACGTCGGCCTCGCGGAGGTATGGATACGGAACCACACGGCGTGTCGGATTGGCTTCCTTCACATAGGCACCATCCAGTACAGACTGGTCCTGGGCCTCCGTCATTCCGCTTGTCAGCAGCAGTATAGCAAGCACTACGAACGAAACAAGCTTCTTCATGGTTGTTGAGTTATTCGTTATCCGTTAATGATCCTCAATGTGATGTTAGAGAGCTTGCGCTCAGTTCCATCAGGCATTTTGCAGAGGATGTTTTCGAGTGAGAACGATTGACCGGGCTTCAGCTTTTCAATAGCCTGACGCTGGGCATCAGCCAGGAACTTACCGTTCGATTTCTGTTCGTTCACCTTACCGTCAGAAGAAACAACCACCAGGGTGAAAGATTTCACTTCAGCTTTCGCTTCGAAGTCAAAGTCCTTCATTTCCGCAAGGATACCCTGAGCAGATTTCGCTGCATTCTTGGTGATTACGTTGTCGGTTGGGTATTTGTTGTTAAAGTTCGGAACCGGGTCTGGCATACGCTTAACACGGAACTTCTTGCTACCCATACTCTTCCTCTGGCCATTGATTTCTGCAGTTACAGAAATTTCTGCTTCTGCACCCTGGCCAGGGGTAATGATGAACTTACCGGGACCTTCCTTTTTAAAGTCATGTCCACCGCAAGATGCTTCGATCTTATTCATATCGGCGCCAGGCACAGAAATTTCAACCGGGTTAGGAAGACCGCGATAGAACACGTTCATCTTGGACGGAGAAACAACGAGTGCTGGTTCAGCAATAGTAAATGGCGGGATGTTGAAAGGAATTCGCTTGTTGCTTCCATCAGGGGCCTGATACTCGATCATACCGCGGAAACCGTGGTCGCCGAGAGACATGCCGCCAGTCATCTTCTTGATCCTCACTTTACCATCAGCACCTGATGTGTACACTTCAGATCCCGGGCTGAACTCTGCAGGAGTGCCAGGCTGACCTGAGTACTCGCCACCGAGGTAAACCTTGGTTTGACGTGTTTTGTCGAAGGCAGCGAGATACACTTCAGTTACGAATGAGTCGCCACGCAGAACATAGCTCTGCTTGGGAACAACCGCAACAGTAACGTCGGTGAACTTGATGTCTTCCGCGTTGATCGCAGACTGCAGTTTTTCAAGAACATCTGCCTTGGCCTTCTTCACACTTGTCTGAATCGTCGACAAGTAAGTGATGATAGCCGCGAGAGGTACGTGGTAGAAGTGTTTCGTTTCCCACAGAACCGACTTGTTGTCTCCTTCTGCAGTTGCAGGATAGTAGAACGTCGAGTCGAGGTTCATCTTGATATCATCCGGAACAGTCCAGGTACCACCTGTTGCACGAGGCACGGTGATAGCCTTCATTTTGTCGCGGAATCCTTCAAGCTTTGTGCGAAGTTCGAAAGCGGACCATGCATCCTGACGGGGAACATCAGGCTTAGGACCTACGAGCAGGGCGGTGTTGTTCTGGTTCTCATCCGGTTTGCGGATCACCATTTTACCATCCTTTTTGGCATCCAGGGGAATGGCGCGGCCATTCTCCATAAATTCCATGTAGTCCTTACCTTCTTTGTCTCCCTTCATTGAGGCGGCCATAACGTGGGCCTTAAACTCCTCAATGTACTTTTCAATCTCATCACAATCCTTGATCACTTCCTCAGCTTTGGAGAGAAAAGGAGCTGTTTTAGCAGGGTCCTTTGCATTCTCACCCTGAAGTGCTGCCAGAGAGTTGGCAGATTTTCCATCGATGGTAGCGTTGGTCTTACCAACACCTTTATCGATGGCTACGAAAGCGTCCAGGATTTCTTTTGACACGTTAAGAGCGAGAAGAGCGGTCAGTACGAGGTACATCATACCGATCATCTTCTGTCTGGGTGTTTCTTTACCGCCGGCCATTTGTTTGCAGGTTTTATAGGTTAAACAAACAGTGCAGGCTTATCAGCCACGGGCAGTACCCATCGCGTTGAGCATGTTGCTGTAAACAGTGTTCAACGACTTCAGGTTAGAGGCCAGAGTAGCAATATTCTCTTTGTATTGCTTGGTGTCTTCAACAGAATCAGAAAGGTTCTTCATCAGTTCAGACATATCACCAAAGAGAGTACGTGATTTCTCGAGTTCAACGAGTTGAAGTTCGTACATGTTGTTGAGAGCTGCCAGATTTTTCTGACATCTTCTGCAGGCTGCGACCGGCTGCCTGGCTTTCGCTGGCGTGTGAGGTCAGGCCTGTCAGGGCTTCAGATGCAGCCTCATAATTGCTGGCAAGGCTGCTCACTTTCTGTGATGCATTGCGCAATGAGCTTGCATATTCGTTGCTGGCAGAAGCGGCTTCAGTAGCGTCAGAGAGCTGACGGGCCTGAGAGCTGAAAGACCTCATGCTGTCGCCAAGGCTGGCGATCAGTTCAGGTTCAATCTTAGCTTCAGTGAGCATGTTGTCCAGCTGTTGGGTAACAGATCCGCCTGCAGCAGGCTTGATCGACTTACCTACATTCTGCTTCTTGAGGGCCATTTTATCTGACTCAGGCATAGCCAGTTCAGGATAAACCAATGACCAATCTGGTTCTTCGTGTGGTGGTTCGAAGGCCGAGAAAAAGAATATAAGCGCCTCAGTACCCAGACCGAGGATAAGGAAGAAAGATGCGAACGGCCAGTGTTCGATCTTAAACAGTGCACCGATGATAACGACAGCTGCTCCAATACCATAGAGCTTTGCCATAAACTTTTTCCAGGCTTTACTTCCGGGTTTCATGATTGATCTTGCTTTTGTGGTTTATTGATGGTTTGTGAAAGATTCCTTATTCCAGGTTTTTATTCTTCGTTGAAATCTTCAGGATCCACGTTCTTACCCCTTCCGAGGTAGCTCATCACACAGCGGAATCCGATGTATGACTTGGCAGTGTCCTGAAACTCGTATGAGCGGGTACCGGTCTGAATGAAGTAACCGATATCCTTCCATGATCCTCCGCGAATCACCTTGCGCTTCATTGCCGGTGGTTCTTCAACCCTGGCATTGTATTCATACTCAGGGCTAAGGTCGTGGGTGAATTCGTAAATAGCCTCCTCGAATGCCGTGTTGGTCCATTCTGCAACGTTTCCAGCCATGCAGTACAAACCATAGTCATTCGGGCTGTATGATCCGATAGGCACAGGATATACACCATTATCTTCAGCGTAGTCACCGCGCATTGGCTTAAAGTTAGCCAGCGGACAACCCAGGTTGTTTCGGATATATGGACCTCCCCATGGGTATGGTGCGAGTTCCAGTCCGCCGCGTGCTGCAAATTCCCATTCTGCTTCAGATGGCAGGCGGAATCTCTGAACAAGTGTTTCGCCGTTATATGCCTTCCACTCGTTGAGGATCTGGGTTCTCCAGGCGCAGAACGCCTTGCACTGACCCCAGGTAACACCTACTACAGGATAATCATCGTAAGCCGGATGCCAGAAGTATGTTTCTGTCATCGGCTCATTGAAGCCATAAGTAAAGTCGTGAACCCAAACGAGGGTATCGGGGTAAACCGGAATCACCTCTTCTATAATGAACTGCGAGCGATCGCTGTGTCCGCGCACAGAGTGCAACTGGTTCAGCTGATTGAGCTCACCATATTCTTCGTCCTTTCCTGCCTTCACAGCAGCGCTCTTGAAGTCGATCCACCAGTAGCGATACTTCAGCTTTGGTGCATCAATCTCCCAGCGGTCATAGAACTTCTCCTGACCCTGGATGTAGAATTCATCATATATAAGATCGAAGATTTCTTCGTTCTCCATATCGATGTCTTCCTCCCAGTTGAGGACATATCCTTTATTAATGAAACGGTCGAGTTCACGTCCGTTGTCATCCTCGAACTTACCATAGCCCTCGATATCGTTCTGGGCAAGGAGGTCGCGCATCAGAGAGTCGCGCACATAGTACACGAACTGACGATACTCGTTGTTCGAGATCTCATGCTGATCAATGTAAAAGGCCGGGATGGTAACAGTTTTGGAACGTGAGTTGAGGGCGTAAGGTACGTCCTCATCACTTGGTCCCATAGTAAATGAGCCGAAGTGGATGTAGTTCATCCCATAGGGATTCACCTGTACCCATTCTTCCCGGGGGTACACACCCACCAGCTCACCTCTCGGTCCTGCATTGCACCCGGCAATCAGAACGGCTACGACAACGTAAAACAACGATTTTTTCATGGTTTCTCCTGGTTTAGCAAAGCCTTCATCCGAGGTTAGTCGATTGTTGGTATTGCATTTCCTTAAATTTCCAGAGGCAGGTTGTAACGGTCTTAACGCGAATAGAACACAAGATGTTTCAATTTATTTTACAAGAATCTTGGGTTTCCGTGACGCGCCTTCACAGGTATCTCCGTCGTCTTAAAGCAGTAGGTTAGGAAAATCTCATGAGAACCAGCGCTATACGTCTTGATCTCAGAAGTGGTCATATCGTAAGAATAGCCCAGCATAAAGCATGAGCGTGAAACTTTTGTCTTGGTCTGTTTCTCGGCCATTTCCTTCTGGAAACCTACCATTGGTGAGATAGCATCTCCGGGACGGAATGAAAGACCACCCCAAAGCATGTTTCTCCATAGGTAGTTGGCGTTGACATCGAATATGCTCACGCTGAAAGGAGTCTTGGCAAGCACATTGGTGCGAACCACATCACCTGAACCCAGTGTGAAATTATATCCACCCATAAAGTAAAAGTGACGAACCACCTGAATGCTCATTTTATCCAGTTCAGGAGCAGTGAGGTGAGTAGCAGAGATACCAGCGTAATATTCTCCCGGCTTGATGTACATCAAACCAAAACCAAGGTCAAATGAACCGTCATTGGTTTCGTTCGATGGAATCACAGGGTCACCATCATCGATCGGACGCCAGTCGTTACCCAGCTTCTTGCCATAAGAACCGAAGCTAAGACCTGCGGTTACCAATGCGCCATTCTGCATAGGAATGTGGTAAGAACCAGAGATGCGGAAAGCAGTGTTGCGCTCCTGACCGAGGTTATCCTTGATAAAAGATGCACCAATACCAATGGTTGTCTTTTCAGGACCGAGGGTCAATGCACCGTTGTAGTTGAACAAAGCAGTTTTAGGGTCGCGGTCGAAGCCATCCCACTGGTCGCGGTAGAAAGCTGAAATGCAATGCATGCCATCGCCGCAACCGCCTGTTCCTGCAGCGGCCGGATTGAACGACAAGCGATCAAACATCCACTGAGTGAACTGAGGGTCCTGCTGAGAGAATGAAAACAGTGCAGAAGCAGCAAATACTGCGGAGAGTAGAACTTTTCTCATACGAGGTTGTAGTGCTGTTAAGAGGTGGTTATCGGTTTCTTTCCCATTTGTGGAAAGTGGCTAAAATAGAAAGATTTTGAACCTCCCAAAAAAAAATTCGCAGGAAATCAGGGCAGTTCAGCACCCATCAAAGGGTTAAGGGTTTAAATTTCAATGATTTAAACCTCAAACCAATTTTTGGTAGGTCTTCCACCAGCGATCAGGCAATTCCTCATTGCTGGTTTGAAGGTACTCCTCGTAAGTACATGGTACAAGATGGTGCCGTTCATATTTGGCTTCGCCCGCGGGGTAAGGGACATCCATCCACCACCTGTCGCTCTTGTGGCTCTTGTAGAAAACCAATTCATGCTGTTCGCGCTCCATGTGCACGATGTACTTGGTGTACTCCGAAAAATCACACATGGGGTAATCTGATTTTCTGGAAAGATAACCTTCGATAAAGCACCACACCATCTGTGCAGCCAGATGTGCGCTTTGTCCTGCAGGATCCAGATCAGGATTGAGTTCATAAACCCCAAAGGAGGTCAGCTTGTCGCTCATGCCGGCATAACGGCACATCTGCGCAGCCTGATCACCGTAAAATCCGTTGGGTCCAGCCTGGGCATGGCCAGGACATTCTGACTGGCGGATAGCAGACATATCGAAGCTCACAATATCAGCGTTTCTGATCACAGGCTCTGACAGAGCCATAAAGGGTTGTATCTCGCCAAGCCTGTAGACATCGAAATACATTTTACCCATCAGGTCGATGAGCTCCGGATCTGTGAGGTATCTCTGGTGGCCGATGTTGCTGTAGTTGAACAGGTAGTTCGGTTTGTGAAGTACAATTCTGTTCAGGTAGTTGCCCGATGAGTGCTCGCTGGTCGATTGTCCGAAATCCAGACAGCGATCGATGGTAACAAGATTTACAGTCTGCTCAAGCTTTTCGTACGCGAGATAGTTCGCATAAGTCAGATCCTGTGATCCACCTATAATCAGGGGAATGATACCTTGACGGATCAGCACCTCGCAGGTTGCAGTAAGCGCGTAATAGGTGTCTTTGACTTCAGCACCGGGATGAATATTTCCGAGATCAACGAGGCCGGGATCACTGTCAAATGCATAGAGCTCATAGAACCATTTTCTGAATGCATCAGGGGCATTTGCAGTTCCCTGGTTTGCGCTTCCCTGCCTTTCCTCACAAACGCCGATAAGCGCCATTCTGCGACCCTTCAGTTCATCCATGTCGCCCTGAAAAAAAGCAGTTGATGCCAGCAGCCGTCCCTTGCTCCTTTCATCTCCAGCCTTGCTGGCTATGGCTGGCTCTGTAAAAAAGACTGATATGTCCATAGCGGCGAAATTCCAGCTAGTCGGTCAACACTCTTTCGCTGCCCGGAGGAAATGTTCAGCAATGTCATGTTGATAGTACAGACAAGCGGCAGAAGCCCTGTAAAAACCGGGCTTAGGAATTTCGGAAATCATCGCCCCGAAATTTCGAGGTAGATGCACATCATGGAATGAAACTACTTCTTGCCTGCCTTCTTGGCGGCTGAAGCTTTCTTAGCAGGAGCGGCCTTCTTTGCAGCTTTTTTGGCTGCTTTCTTAGCCGGTGCCTTAACCGCAGGGGCTTTGCGCGCAGCGGCCTTTTTAGGCTTGGGCGGACCTTGCTCAGCCATGGCCTGGCGAATTTCGTCAAGTGTAATGGTCACAGGATCCATGCCCTTAGGCATCTTGTAATTGTCGTCTCCCGACTTGATATATGGCCCCCATTTTCCGCGCAGAATGCGGATTTCCGGAGCTTCTTCGAATTTTCTCAACTCGTTGGCGGCCACACCTGCAATCTTGTCTTCGACGAGTTTGATGGCGCGTTCCAGCGTGATTTCCATGGGCGTGTCGCCTTCGTGCTTTCTGAGAGAAGCAAAGGTGCTTCCCCATTTCACGTATGGGCCGAATCGTCCAACGGCAACTGTCACCTTCTGGCCATTCCATTCGCCCAGGGTGCGTGGCAGCTTGAAGAGATCAAGTGCCTGCTCGAGTGTTATGTTGGTAATACTCTGTCCCGGACTGAGCGATGCAAACTTTTTCTCTTCGTCCTCGGCAGAGCCTATCTGAATCATGGGTCCGAACCTGCCGATTCTGGCAATTACTGGTTTTCCAGTTGTGGGGTCAGTACCAAGTTCCCTCTCGCCTGTCGCTCTGGCTGAGGTCTGCAGGGTAGTTTCGACGTTCAGGTGAAATGGCTTGTAGAATTTCTTCAGCATTTCCTGCCAGCGGATCTTGCCTTCTGCAATTTCATCGAACTCCTCTTCTACCCTCGCCGTGAATGTGTAGTCGAGAATGTTGGGGAATTGTTCTACCAGAAAATCATTGACTACCATTCCAATGTCTGTAGGGAACAGCTTTGCTTTTTCAGCGCCGGTATTTTCTGTTCTCTCCTCGCTGCGAATCTCGCCTTTGCTCAGGGTGAGCACAGCGTATTTACGGGGGGTTCCCTCCATATCCTTTTTCACCACATACTCGCGCTGCTGGATAGTCGAAATCGTCGGAGCATATGTAGAAGGTCGTCCGATTCCCAGCTCTTCCAACTTTTTCACGAGAGATGCTTCGGTGTATCGAGATGGCCTTTGTGAAAAGCGTTGTGTGGCAATCAGCTCGGAGAGATTAAGAATCTGACCTACGCTGATCGGCGGAAGCATTCCGCTGCTGTCCTCATCCGATTCCTCATCGGTACTTTCCATGTACACTTTCAGAAATCCGTCGAATTTGATCACCTCACCTTTTGCCAGCAGCACTTCATCGGTGGTGCTGATGCCCACGGTGGCTGTAGTCTTCTCCAACTCGGCATCGGCCATTTGAGAAGCTATGGTTCTTTTCCAGATCAGTTCGTACAAGCGCTGTTCATTGCGCTCGCCCGGCACCTGGCTAGCCGACATATCTGTAGGACGAATGGCTTCGTGAGCTTCCTGGGCGCCTTTGGCCTTGGTGGTGAACTGACGACGCTGTGCGTACTTCTCGCCGTATGAGGATGTAATCTCATTCCTGCAAGCCTCCAGTGCAAAAT
>JBEAZL010000041.1:0-4151 GCA_041170085.1 Bacteroidota bacterium | reverse complement strand
ACCTGTTTTCAAATGTAAAGGTGCAGCAGCACATATGTGAAAAAGAAAAGGGACCCCCGAGAGAGTCCCTGATCTATTATGGTTTTGGAAGGAATTAACGCATCAATGTGATCTGGCCTGTGATTTCTTCGGCCTCTTTGCTTACTCCCTGATACTTGATTAGGTAAGTGTACACTCCGTCTGGAACGAAGTAATCACCATTGTCGGCATTACCGGTCCAGGCCTGTTCCAGATTTTCGCTGCGGTAAACAATATCTCCCCAACGATTGAAAATGATCATTTCAAATTCCAGAATTCCCATTCCGTATACCTGGAATACATCGTTGATGCCGTCTCCGTCGGGTGTAAAAGCATTGGGCACATACAATTCAAGCGGTGGATAAACCACGCTGAATGCATATTCATAACAACCAATTGAATTCATCACCTGAAGCATTACCTGATACTGAGCTAGTCCGTCGAACGTATGTGTAGGATTAGGAATGTCGCTGGTAATTCCGTCTCCGAAATCCCAGGTATAAATACAATCCTCACAATCAGCCATGCTCTCGGCCGTGAACTCTACCTCTGTTTCACTGAGATAGGTGAGCGTGAAACCGGCTGAAACATCCTGAACGTCTACTTCGATTTCTGAAACCACTTCCTGTGCACACTGGTCTCCCACTACAATTTCGTAGGTAGCCGGAGCGCCGGGGGATACTGATACCTGAGTGTCATCGCTGCTAAGCTGAGGTCCGCTCCAATCGTACCACAGGGCGCCTGCACCACCGGTAGCATTTACAGTCAGGGTAATTTGAGAACCAAGGCAAATAGCAGTGTCTGCACTGTGAGTAACTTCAATCGGTGGATTATCTATGAACAGGGTCACCGTAGCTTCATCAGTAAGACCGCAGGCATCTGTAACAAGACAGTTGATGGCTGTTGTCTCATCGGACTGATATTCCAGAATATCTCCGCTGCCAATCAAAGTGCCATTGGCAGTCCACTCAAATTCATACTGGGGTTCTCCCTGCTCTACGGTTGCAGTAAACTGTCCTACTTCAACGCAGGTTACCGTTACATCAGGGCTGAGAGTCAGCTGCGGTGGTACGTTGATAATGGTAACTTCAACGCTGGCCTCAGCTTCTCCGCCACAACTGCCGTTGTCTGTGATCAACAGGTTCACTGTTGTCGATTCTGCAAATGAAGAAGCAAGTGTAGTACCGGTTCCGAGGGTGGCTCCGTTGGCAGACCAGGTATAACTGAAGTTGCCTGAACCGCCGGTTACTTCCGGATCAATAAAGAACACGTCTGTGCATGTACCTGTGAACGGATCAGGCATCACAATCTCAATAGGAATCGGTTCAACCGTGATATTGATGATCGAGCTGTAGTTACCTCCGCAGTTATCGCTGATGAACAGCTGAATCTGCATGTCGTTGTTCGCAGTAAAAGTGTAGGTATCACCTGAGCCTAGCCAGAACCAGTTGATATCATACCAGGTGTACCAGTATGGTTCCTGTCCGAATTCTACCAGAGGATCAAGGGTTATCTGAGCGCCACAGGCAACAGTTGTGTCAGTGGTCATGGTAACAGTCATAGGTTCGATCAGTGATGTGGCTACAACGGTATCTGAAGCTAACTCACCGCACCCGTCTTCAACGGTAACGATTACATCTCCTTCACCATTCCACGCACTGTACCAAAGGCTGTTATTCCACCCCCACAAGTTGGTTCCATTTTCGTCGGTCCACATCCAGTCGCTGTATACTCCGTCACCACCAGTGGCTGTTGCAGTAAGCTGAGTTCCCCAACAATCTACGTTGAAGTCTCCCTGATCAATGGTTACCACGAAAGGCGGAAATTCGGCGACTTCTACGATGATATCGGCGTCGTCAGGTGCCATTCCACAGGTATCTGTAACAAGCACGTTGTATGTGGTGGTAATAAGCGGGGAGACGGTTATGGTTTCAGTAGCTTCGCCGGTACTCCAGTCAAAGTTGTAAACCCCGTAACCACCGGAAATAATGGGCGTCAATTCAATCGTTGCACCATCGCAAATGCTCTCGGTGTAACCGTCAACAACCAGCGGGTCTGCCGTATCCTGGATGAAGAATTCAAATTCGCTTTCGAGCAGGACTTCTGAACATTGCGCAAAGTTTGAAATGGTTAGGTGCACTGTTTCTATGCCTTCGGCGATATTGTCCTCAAAGGCATCAAGAGGGAAAGAGACACTTTCAACACCCGGCGCGAAATAAACTGAGTCAGGCAGGTCACTGTAATCAACCAGTTCAATTGCATCTCCGCCGTATTCAATGTAGGCAGTCAGCTCGGTGTTCACATCATTTGACTCAGGGCGTGAGAAAATGATGGTCGATTGTCCGCAGTCTTCAAAAAGCGTGTTGCCATCAGGTCCGCCTGCCTCAAATTCCAGATCTACCTGAACTACGAGGTTTGATGAGAATGATTCACGCTCGAGGAATACCCCAGAGTCAAAACCAGTATCCCCTGCGTCAGCTACACACAACTTGATGTGGTATGTCTGACCGCACTGAACCAATGAGAAGGCAGTAAAAGTGTCGAGGAAACCATCGTACTGAATGTAGTATGGGTCGGTGTAAGTCGGATCGGCGGTATCCCAGCCCATACCATTGTGGTTGTAGTATTCGCAGTATTCGCACGGGCCGCTCTCACCATCACCACCATTGTTGATGTTGTTGATGGTTACCGGAAGATTGGTTCCGGGAATCAGGGCAATATTCTCAGCATTATTTGTATAAGGGCCATTGATGCCGGGCCCGCTCAGGAAGAATGCAAATACATCGTTGAAGCCGGAATTTGAATATTCAGGATATTCTTCCGAGGCGAAGATGTAATTGAAACGAAGGGTGTCTCCGAGTGGAATAAAATCAAATTCGATGATACACCAGTCGTTCAGTGTATTGGTGCTGATGGCGGTGAGATCGGGGTCTGTGCTTCCATAGAGACCGGGCGATCCTGTTGCGGCGCCCTGGTTATTTGGACCAACAGCATTGGTTGCTGTTCCGGAAGTCAGGATCATACCGCTGGGCATGCCCAAATTGGAGGCCTCTCCGTTGAATTCACCTACGGAGGCAGCGTTTACGTTGGCGGATCCCCCATTGTACTGGATATTGCTCACGGTAACGTTTGCTCCAAGCAGTACATTCTGCACATAATATTCAATGGTCTGATCGCTTGTAACAGTTAGCTGTGCCATACCGTTGAGGGTCAGGGACAACAGCACAAAAGACATCGCGGCTCTGAAGAGGAGTTTCATATCGGTGTTAAGCTATTTCTCTATTCAAGACTTCAAAAGTACCCATAGGGTTGTTTGAGATAAAAAAAAAGCCCGCAGAAACATATCCGCGGGCTTGTTTATTGATAATTAGCTGTTTATCGTAGTAAGCTGATGGTTCCTGAATACTCTACCGCATCCGTGTTGAAGCCTTTGATCCTGTCCACATACTGATATACCCCGTCAGGACAGAAATATTCACCGCTTTTGTGGTTACCCATCCATGGCATAGATGGGTCTGTGGACTGGAATACCATTTCACCCCACCGGTTGAATATTTTGATCTCATACTCGAGAAGATCGTGAGAAACAACCTGGAATACATCGTTAATGCCGTCTCCGTTCGGAGTGAACGAATTCGGGATCCAGATGGCGGGTGGTCCAAGAATGGTATAAGGCTGCGTATCGCTGCAACCAATGTCATTGGCTACGGTGAAATATACCGTGTACGATCCCAGCCCATCATAAGCGTGGATCGGATTAGCATCATAGCTCACATCACCATCTCCGAACTCCCAGAAGTAAAAGCAACTTTCTTCCGGATCGCACGCAGGCACCGGTGTAGCTGTGAATTGATAAGTATTTTCTTCTCCGGTTTCTGTAACCAGGAATTGTGCGCTGATCGGCATCACATTGACGGTTATATCGGCCGTGATAGATTCGCCGCAAATGTCAGTGGCTACCACTGAATATGTGTTGGAAGCATCGGGATTGACGAGGGTAACTTCGCTGGTCTGATTACCCAATTGTGGCCATGAATAGCTGAACCCACCTTCGCCGCCATCTGCAAATGCCCACATATTGGCTGCACCATTAGGACAAATTGAGGTGTCTGCTGATGTTACCATCGTCAGCG
>JBEAZL010000040.1:0-6081 GCA_041170085.1 Bacteroidota bacterium | reverse complement strand
GGAATATGTTGTAGCAGTATGGGTTGGCAATCACGATGGCATAGGGAGACCATCGCTCACCGGCACTCGGTCAGCCGCTCCTCTGATGTTTGATATTTTCAGGCAATTGGGAAATACGGGGTGGTTTGCTACCCCATATGACGATTTGGCGAAAGTTGCTGTGTGCAGCGAAAGCGGGATGAAACCCGGTAGTGCTTGTAACCATGTTGACACCATGTTTGTGCCATCTCAGGGAATTCATACCCAAACGTGCACGTACCATTCATTGCTGCATCTGAGCGATGACGGCAGATATCAGGTGAGTCGCGAATGCTCGGAAGAATATGGTATAAATCCACGAAGCTGGTTCAGTCTGCCTGCTGTTCAGGCCCATTATTACAGGAAGGGACATCCAGGATATAAAGACCCTCCCCCTTTCGCTCCCGGCTGTGAGCCTTATGGACAGATTCCGATTGGACTTATTTATCCCAAGAGCGATCTGAGAATATTGATTTCGCGGGGATTTGACGGTGAGTATATACCAGCTGTGCTGGAGGCGGCCCATACCCGTCCTGACGCCAAACTCTTCTGGCACATCGACGATCAGTTTGCAGGACAAACCAGTGGAACACACAAGTTGTCAGTTCTGCCGGAGAATGGAAGACATAAACTGACAGTTACTGATGAGAGCGGTGCTGTCCTTGAAAAATGGATTGAGGTAGTCAGGAACTGAACTGACAAACGAACATCATGGCCGGGAATTTGATTGCCAGCCTTGTGACCATTAACCTTTTTTTTAGAAATGAGGTATAAGGCCAGCCCTACATTTGACATTACAAGAAAAAGTATGATTAAGACCAAGTTTATTCTACCTGTGCTGTTCATCGGACTATTCGGTCTGCAAGCAGATTCTCAGGTCAAAGATCAAAGTGCGACGACTGACAAATTCGCCACATTACTGAACTACATACAACACATGTATGTAGACTCAGTGAATGCCGAAGAGCTGACTGAAAAGGCCATTATTTCTCTGCTGGAGGAACTTGATCCTCACTCAGTATATCTAAGCAAAGAAGAGTTGAAGGAAGCCAATGAGCCTCTTCAGGGAAGTTTTGAAGGTATCGGAATCCAGTTTCAGATTCTGCACGATTCAATTCTCGTGGTGAATCCTATTGAAGGGGGCCCCTCGGAAAAGCTCGGCATTCGCGCCGGTGACAAAATAGTCGAAATCGAAGGCAAGAATGTAGCGGGCGTTGGAATAACCAACAATGACGTAACATCCAGCCTGCGTGGCACAAAAGGCACCAAGGTCAAGATTGGTATCAGCCGTAAGGGTATTAAAGAAATACTGAGGTATGAAATTATCCGCGACAAGATTCCGATCTTTTCTATCGACGCCTCATACATGGCGACCTCAACCATCGGATATATCAAGGTGAGCCGATTCGCCAAGACCACTACCGAAGAATTGAGAAAAGCACTTGACGATCTCAAGGCTGCCGGAATGAAAGATCTGATTCTGGATCTTCAGGGTAATGGTGGCGGACTGTTGAATTCGGCTATTGAAATGGCAGATGAGTTCATCGGTGGAGATAAGCTGCTGGTGTACACTGAGGGAAGGTCTTTCCCCAAGGAAGAATTCCGCGCCAATCCAAAACTGACGGGCAGATTCGAAAAGGGAAAAGTTGTTGTGCTGATCGACGAGTCGTCGGCATCTGCAAGCGAGATTGTGAGTGGTGCTGTGCAGGACTGGGACCGCGGATTGATCATTGGCCGACGTTCTTTTGGAAAAGGACTTGTGCAGCGTCCGGTGCCACTTCCTGATGGCAGTGCGGTTCGACTGACAGTGCAACGATATCACACCCCAAGTGGAAGATGCATACAGAAACCATATGAGGATGGGCTGGAAGCTTATCTCGGTGATAAAAGGAGCCGGTTCGATAATGGAGAATATTTCAGTCTGGACAGTATCTCTTTTCCTGACTCCCTGAAATATTTCACCAATGTCAAGAAACGCGTGGTTTATGGCGGTGGCGGAATTTTGCCCGACATCTTTGTGCCACTGGATACAACAGAGAGCAGCAACTACTTCTCAGAACTTCTCCGCACCGGAATTAATAACGATTGGGTACTGAGTTACGTGGACAAGGAGCGGGATAATCTGAAGAGGGCTTACCCGACACTTGACGCATTTGTTATGTATTATGAAGTTCCTACCAGCGGAATTCAGGAGATGATAGATATGCTCGAGAAGAAAGATGTTCCGTTCAACAAGAAGGAATTCGAAATTTCAGAAAGGGCCATCAGGCTGAGAACCAAAGCTCTGGTCGCACGAAACCTGTTCGACTACGCAGCATTTTACCGCGTGATCAACGAGCTGAACCCAGCATTTAAAAAGGCTGTCGAAGTGCTTCAGGATGGAACCTATGAGAAGTCTAAGCTGGCGCACAATGAGTCCAAATAAGGATATAAATTTGCTCCCTGTATAAATCTGTAGATCGTTAACACAAAACCACTAAAATGAGTAACGGAATTAAAATCGGATTGCTGGCCGTGATTGCGGCAGCCCTCGGCATCCTGGCATGGAAAGCGCTGAGTGGAAACAATGAAGTAGTGAAAAGCAGGTCAGCCACTGAGGCCAATTCAGACCCGAACGACAAGGGCTCACTGCAGAACCCAAAGCCAAACACATTCTATCCTACAAACGGAACAGATCCTTTGGCTAACGGACAAATTACTCCTCCTCCGACTAATGCCAAATCAGCCACAGATGTGGGAAAAGAGTCTGAAGCACGTACCAAAACCAATATCAAATGGGATCAGACCGTACACGACTTTGGAAATCTCAAGCAAGGAGATAAGGGCGAGTACACATTCAAGTTTACGAATGTGGGAACAGAGCCACTCGTCATTGAGAACTGTAAGGCCGGATGTGGTTGCACTGTTCCTCAGTGGCCGAAAGAGCCTATCGTGCCGGGCGGAAAGGGAGAGATACAGGTTACCTATAATTCAGCAGGAAAACAGGGTCCACAGACCAAGGATGTAACTGTTACAGCCAACACCAACCCTATTCAGTCAAAGCTGACCATTAAGGCCAATGTTGATGCCGGAGCAGGTGGCGCAGCTACTCCTTCCAAGCATTAATTCAGAAGAAATCAAGCATAAAAAAACCTGAGCGTTGCTCAGGTTTTTTTTATTGGAGTATCTCGTCAATTGCTCTCGCCAGCTTCCAATCACGCTCGGTGATAGTGTCATTGGCATCGTGGGTGCTGAGCTCAATTCTGACATAGTTGTACACATTGAACCACGCCGGATGGTGGTTCAGTCTTTCGGCAATAAAGCCAACACGTGTCATAAACGTGAAAGCCTCCTGAAAGTCCTTGAAGCGGAATTCTCTGACCAGCTTGTTATCAATTTCACGCCACATTCCTCTTGTCTTTTCACCAAAAGTAATGAGAATAGCTTATTACAGGATATGCCCGTGATTTTCATCAGACTTTCATCGGCTTATTGGCTTGCTGAAAATTTGAACGACCTTCGCCATCTGAATGAAAAAGATACCCTTTTCTCCCCCTCATATTGATGAAGAAACCATCAGTCTGGTGACCCGGGCTCTTCAGAGTGGCTGGATAACTACTGGTCCCATGGTCAGGGAACTGGAGTCCCTGATCACTGAGTATACCGGTGCAAAGCGTACTTTATGTCTGAATTCCTGGACCAATGCCGTTGAACTGGTGCTCCGCTGGTTTGGAGTGGGCCCCGGGGATGAGGTTATCATACCGGCATACACTTATGCTGCAACGGCCAATATTGTTGAACATACCGGTGCGAAACCAGTAGTGGTGGACAGCTCTGAGTCGGATTTTCTGGCAGATGTGGAAGCGATTCGACGGGCCATTTCATCACGCACTAAAGTTATCATGCCTGTTGATATAGGCGGAATGCCAGTGAATTATGAGCATATCATGCAAATAGCCAGGGATGCGGCTGTGCTCTTTCATCCGGGGAGTGAACATCAGGAAATGTTGGGGCGACCACTTGTAATCAGCGATGCTGCTCACTCTTTCGGAGCGCGAGTGAATGGCAAGGTAACAGGCAACAATACTGATGTCATGGGCTTCAGTTTCCATGCGGTTAAAAATCTTACCACCGCCGAAGGTGGGGCACTCACTCTGCAATTGCCTGCCCCGTTCAACAATGATGAGATCTGGCGGAGTCTTTCAATATCCGCCTTACACGGGCAAACCAAAGACGCCCTCTCCAAGAGTCAGGCTGGTCAATGGGAATATGATATCATAGAAGCCGGATATAAATGCAACATGACAGATGTACATGCAGCCATTGGCATTGCCGGATTTCGAAAATATGAATCTCACATATTACCCAGGAGGAAGTCCATTTGTGAGAGATATGACAAGTTCTTCATGCAGTACCCGGACATCATCAGGCCCTCGCTGAATGATGGAAACAGAGAAAGCAGCTATCACCTTTATATGATCAGGATTACCGGGGCATCCGAAGCCCAAAGAAATGATATCATAAAGCGGGTTGCCGAAGAAGGAATCAGTACCAACGTGCATTTTCAGCCACTTCCACGTTTGTCTTACTACAAGAAAAAGGGACTTCAGGAGGCGATGTTTCCCAATGCGATGGCTCATTTCAACCATGAGATTTCTTTGCCTGTGTACTTTGACCTCACCGATGAGGATGTGGATATGGTGTGTCAGTCTGTCGTAAAGGCCAAACAAGAAGTGATGTGAGCATGGTGAAAAGACTATTCGACATCATATTCTCCTTCACTTTCCTCATTCTGCTTTCCCCCTTATTCATCTATTTGTCATTCATCATCTGGTTACATGACAAGGGGTCGGTTTTCTTTTTGCAGGAACGTGTGGGTAAGGATCAAAAAACGTTCAAACTGGTGAAGTTCAGAACCATGTATCTGAACAGCGAGAAAAAAGGCCAGCTCACGATCGGATCACGCGACAGCAGGATTACAAAACCGGGGTTATTCCTGAGAAAGTATAAGATCGACGAGCTGCCACAGCTCTGGAATGTGCTTGTGGGCGACATGAGTCTCGTGGGGCCAAGACCTGAAGTACCCCGGTACGTCAAGATGTACAACACCGAACAACTTAAAGTCCTGACAATCAAGCCAGGAATAACAGATCATGCCTCATTGCTGTATTTCGAAGAAAGCGAGCTTCTGGCTAAAAGCCCGAACCCGGAACAGACTTACATTGCTGAAGTGATGCCGGCCAAACTGAAATTAAATCTTGATTACATTGATAATCATTCATTTACAAAAGACCTCATCATTATCTGTAAAACAGTACAGAGGATGTTCTCTTAACTGAGTTAGGCAAGATTCAGTGAAAACATTTTAGCTGGAAATTCGTATAAAACTCACGCAACCAATTTCCCCAATTTGAGGTCTTCCTTGTTAACAGAACCCCATGTTGTAACTGTATCTCAGCGCAATACCGAGCTACATTTGCACAAACTGAACTGACCGCCCGATATGCTCTTCAAGCCTTCACGGATCTTTGTTAGATTGGTGTGTCTCGCTCTGAGCGTGGCATCCTCCCAATTCCTTTATTCCCAATGTAATGCTGATGCCGGTGAAGACCAGACCATTTGCCAGGGAGAGTCTGTTGTGCTGGGTGGCACACCAGCTGGTACGGGTAACCCACCTCTGGTTTATGACTGGAATAACGGCGCACAAGACATTGCCAATCCAACCGTATCGCCCAATTCTACCACGACATACACCCTGACTGTAGAAGATGATAATGGCTGTGATGACACAGACCAGATTACCATTACTGTACTCCCCTCACCCAATGCCAATTTCACGGCCAGTCCTCTAAATCAATGTGCCAGTACTCCGGTCACGTTTACCAACACCACAACAGGATGTACCGGGTGTCAGTACACATGGGATTTTGACGACGGCAGCACATCTACCCTGACCAATCCCGTTCACACCTTCTCAACGGCTATAGGAAATGGAACAGAGACCTTCACAGTAACTCTGACGGTGGAAGCAGCCAACGGATGTACAGATGTTCAAACCATGAACATCACAGTGAATGAGGTGCC
>JBEAZL010000039.1:0-2817 GCA_041170085.1 Bacteroidota bacterium | reverse complement strand
CGCTTTACACTTCCCAGTCTGACTGGTTCGCTATACGTGATAAAATGTATCTGATGACCTTTTTCTGCCAGTGCCTTACCCAATTCGGTTGCCACGACACCGCTACCGCCATAGGTAGGATAACATACTATTCCAATTCGCATTGATGAGCTCCTTTTCGGGCTCACCGCTGAGGCCTGTTCTGAAATCCGAAGGCTTTGTAAAAGGCGGCCTGAATCTCGGTTCTGATGTCGAGGTTCTGGAGTTTCTTATTCTCGGCGTCAGGGTGAACCCTGTTCGACAAAAATACGAATACTAACCCGGTTTCCGGGTCAGCCCAGCACATGGTTCCGGTAAAACCGGTATGTCCGAAACTACTCCATGAAGCCTGATTACAAGTGGATCCACTGTTCAGTCCCGCCGGCTTATCAAAGCCCAGACCGCGGCGATTGCCCGGAAAATGACAGGTATTGAATTCATCTATTGTTTCCTTGCTGAGCAATTGATTGCCTGCGTATGAACCTCCGTTGACGAGCATTTGCATTACGGCTGCGAGATCCCGCGCGTTTGAAAACAAACCCGCATGTCCGGCAACACCTCCCATCATCGCTGCACCCTGATCATGCACATAACCACGGATAGTCTGCTTCCGGAAAATTTCATCCTTCTCTGTCGGAGCTATGGTTTTGGCCTGCATGCGGCTCAACGGATTGTATCCCATGCTCTTCAGTCCCATGGGCTGATAGAACACACTATCCACATATTTATCGAGTGTTACACCCTTCTTTTTCTCGATGATCCGCTGAATGAAATAGTATCCAAGATCACTGTACTTGTAGCTTCTGTCCGATGACAAAGGAGTATTCAGAATCGCCTGAAAAATGGTATCTGACCATGAATTGCTGATATACAGATCGCGGGCCACCTGCTTCTCAAATCCGGCTTCAGGGGAAGTTCTGTAGATATCCGATTTCAGCGTTCCATCTTGCATGGTAGCTGTGTAGAATGGTATCCACGCAGCGAATCCCGCCTTGTGCGAAAGCATATCGCGAATGATCACATTGGCATATTCACTTTCCTGCGGGATATCCAGGTAATCCGAAAGTCTTGCATCCAGATCTATCTCGCCCTCCTCATACAATTTCATGGTGGCAAGCGTTGAACTGGCCACTTTGGTAATGGAGGCCAGGTCGTACACGGTTTCCGGATTCACAGCATCCTTATTGATCCAATCGAGATTACCAAAGCTCTTATCGTAAAATACCTGTCCATCTTTTGCGGCCAGAACCCTGCAGCCGGGATATGCTCCCAGCTTGATACCAGACATTGCGATGCTGTCCACTTTCATCAGTGCCAGCGAACGGGCTGAAGACTCTGCATCATCAGACTTATCGTCCATCATGTCCTCACGATACTCTTCATCACCTGCTGCCGACGTATGCAATTCCTTTTTGGGCTGGAAATGTGTGGACTTGAGTCCGACATACTCCGGCTCTACCCATCTGAGTCGCTGACCACCATCTGTGTCGATGCCGTGATAACAGGCAAATGCATCGCATGCTGTAACAGGAAGCGCACCTACACCCGGCATGGCGCCAACAATGATTTCCGCTGCGACCTGCTGGGTCAGCGCATCATCCTGAAAACCGACAACCAAACCTTCCGTATTGCTCAGGTCCTTCAGGATATCCAAAGCATAGGGATTGGCAAACACGGCGAGGATGACATTGGCAGATGCTCCGGAACCATTGATGATACGTGCAGCTTCATTTGTGATACCGAAGTTGGATGTTGCCTTGTTGCTTGTTTCAAGGTATGCAGCTATGACAAGATCATATTTGCTCAGGCTGTCGTGCAGAGCCATTCCACCTTTCAATCCAGGACTTTTCGGCATCTCTACCACATCGCAATTGATGTATGACTGCAAGGTTTTCACGAATGCATGATCCTTTCCTGAGCCGATGGGTACAACAGCAATTCTTTCGTAGGCACCGCTTTTCACGGGAATCATATCACATCCATTCTTCACAACCGTAATGCTGTGTTCAATGATCTTTCTGCGAAGTTGAAGAGCCTGAGTATTGTTGAGGTCTTCTGTCAGACTTTCGATAGCAACTGGCTTGTAACGATCAAGTCCCGCCCACTCCTTTGCCCTGAGGATGCGCATCACACTCTGGTCAACTTGCTTTTCAGAAATGGAACCATCAGCTATGGCTTTTTTCACCGCATTAATGGCCATAGGAACATCAAGTGAATAGAGTAATACGTCGTTACCGGCCAGCAAAGCCTTTACATCCACCTCTCCGGGCTTCCAGAATCTGGTAACACCCTGCATGTTCAGGGCATCTGTAAATACAAGGCCATCGAATCCCAAATCAGTGCGCAGCAGGTCTCTGATAATCTTTGGGGAAAGTGTTGATGCAAGATTCGGAGTGCTGTCGAGTGAAGGAATGTAGAGGTGTGCAACCATGACGCTGCTCAGCCCTTTGCGGATCAGCTCTCTGTATGGCTTCAACTCAAGTGTGTCAAGTCTTTCGAACGGGTGATTGATGAGAGGAAGGTCCTTATGGCTGTCTGCATCTGTATCTCCGTGACCCGGGAAGTGCTTGGCCACCGCCAGCACGCCATTATCCTGAAGTCCGTTCATATAGTGGAGACTTCTCTGGACAACCAGACGGGTATCTTCACCGAATGCACGATTCGAAATGACCGGATTCTTTGGGTTGTTATTGACGTCAACTACAGGTGAAAAACTCACATGAACACCGAGTCTCTTCAACTGCCTGGCCATCTCTGTGCCGAACTCATAGATAATCTCATCATCATCCATAGCGCCAA
>JBEAZL010000038.1:0-3654 GCA_041170085.1 Bacteroidota bacterium | reverse complement strand
GTATCATGCAGTTGACCCGCTAGAGATGATGAGCCGCGATGTTGCGGTACTGCCCTTGCCATTGTTGTCAAGGGTCTCCATTGCAGAGATGAATTCATATATGCAGAATGTACTTCTTCGGGATACTGACCAGATGAGTATGGCCCATGCACTTGAGGTCAGGGAGCCTTTTCTCGATCACCGACTCGTGGAATATGTGCTCGGTGTGCCGGACCAGCTCAAGTATCCGCATAGCCCGAAACAGCTGCTTGTAGAATCACTTGGCAATCTATTACCCGGAGAAATTGTGAACCGGCCAAAGATGGGTTTCACCTTTCCATGGTCATTGTGGATGCGGCGCGAACTGCGCGGGATGTGTGAACAGGAATTGAACTTCCTTAGTGATTCCGGTTACTTCAGACGGGAGATGCTCAGCCAGTTGTGGCAGGATTTCATGGTACTGGATCCACGTACGACATGGTCGCGTCTCTGGCACCTGGTTGTTTTGGGAAGGTGGATGAGGACGAATCAAATACATTGATATATCAATTAATTGAGAACGGGAAGAAAGGTCATGATTTTTGCCGATTGGTTCTGGCCCGGTTACAAGGCCGGTGGACCGATCACCTCTCTCGTTAATCTCGTTAATGCCCTGACTGATATAGATTTCCTGGTTGTAACGACTGACAGGGATTTGCATTCTGAACAGCCATACGAGGGCATCACAGCCAATACCTGGGTCCAATATCGCGAACACGTGAGGGTCATCTACCTCTCGCCAGACAAGCTGAACAAGGCCGGCATAACCGATGTGGTGAGAGAGGTGAGTGCGGATATTTATTATCTGAACTCGATGTTTTCATACCATTTTACCCTTGTTCCAATGATGGTGCTCAGGAGGATGTCTCTGCACGGTAAAATAATTCTGGCTCCCAGGGGCATGCTCAAGTCAGGGGCATTATCCGTCAAGCCATGGAAGAAGAAGGCGTTCCTCACAATGGCGCGATGGATGGGTTTGTACAAGGGAATTGAATGGCACGCGACATCTCCTGAGGAAGTGAATGAGATACGGGCATTCGCAGGCAATGGAAGTGTTATTCATCTCGCAGCAAATATTTCGTTGCAGGGAGCCGCCAGTGCACCCCTCGCGAAAGTGAAGGGTGAATTAAGTGTTCTCACCGTTTCCAGGGTTTCTCCCGAAAAGGGCATAGCTGAAGCCATAGCGGCAATGACGCATCCTGACCTCGGACCTCTCAAACTGAGGTGGACCATAGTCGGGGCTATTCCTGATAGTGAATATGCCCGCTCCTGCGCAGCAAGTACCAACTTGTCGGACAATCAGGAAATAATCTGGCTGGGTGAGGTTCCTCCAAATGAAATATCAGCCCTGATGGCTTCTCATCACATTCTTCTATCTGCTACACTCGGTGAAAATTTTGGACACGCGATCATCGAAGCTCTGTCTTCAGGGCGGCCGGCGGTGATCACTGACCGAACGCCATGGCGCGGACTTGCCGCATCTAACGCCGGTTTTGATCTTCCGGTGGGAGAAACCGACAAGTTTCTGGAAGCGATAAAGTTCTTCGGATTTATGGATCAGGCCAACTACGACAAGTGGTCTCAGGGTGCCGCGAAATATGCCGCCGACCGACTGGGCGAGCAGGATAGTATGGCAGCTACGCGCCGGCTTTTCGGTCTTGCATAGTAAAATCTCGCCGAATTCGTTAAGGATTTGCGAAATTCCTTACCATGTGCCGGACTTCTGCCTGCACCGACTTAATTTCACACCGAAATGTCACTGAATATTGCCATACTCTCCCGCGATACCAAGCTTTACAGCACGTCTCGCCTTGTTGAAGCGGCCCAGCATCGCGGTCATGAAGTTCGTGTGCTCGACCACCTGAAATGTAACCTCGTGATCGAGAAGCAAAACCCCAAAGTCATATACAATGGGGAAGAGGTCAGGGGTGTTAACGCAGTCATCCCGCGCATTGGGGCTTCAGTTACTTTTTACGGTACTGCCGTAGTGAGACAATTTGAGATGATGAATGTCTTCTCAACGGTCGAGTCTCAGGCTCTGGTGAGATCCCGCGACAAGCTGAGAAGTATGCAGATTCTTTCCAAAGCCGGACTGGGGCTGCCTAAGACGGTCTTTACCAATTACTCCAAGGATGTGGAGAAAATCCTCAAGGAGGTCGGTGGCGCTCCTGTTGTGATCAAACTGCTCGAGGGAACACAGGGGCTCGGTGTTGTTCTTGCCGAGAATAAGAAGGCTGCCATCTCGGTTATCGAGGCATTCAATGGTTTAAAGGCCCGCGTCATTGTACAGGAATACATTAAGGAAGCTAAGGGTGCGGATATCCGCGCTTTTGTCATTGATGGCCATGTTGTAGGTGCCATGAAAAGACAGGCCCGCGATGGTGAATTCCGCTCGAACCTTCACAGAGGAGGAACAGCAGAATTCATTGAACTTACCCGCGAAGAAGAAATTGCGGCCATCAAGGCAGCCAATGCCCTGAAGCTCGGTGTGGCCGGGGTTGACATGCTTCAAAGTGAACGAGGACCTCTGATCATAGAGGTTAACTCCTCTCCCGGACTTGAAGGAATTGAAAAAGCTACCGGAAAGGATATCGCTACCCAGATCATCAAGTTTGTCGAGAAAAATGTCTGATTATCTCGGGCTGCCGAGAAGAAAGCGCGATGAGGTATCGACGAGAAACCTTTGGTTGAGCGTCTTGCGTCCAATGAGTACCTGATAGCGCATATCTGAGCGATCCGTCAGGGCAACTTCCGAAATGATTGTCCGGTTGCTGATGCGGATCGGCGTTTTCACACAATACCTCATCTCTGAATTTCCAAAGGAGCTTTTTACCTGCTTTTGCATGAACGAGTCGAAGTACAAGGTCGTGGCTCCGCGTCCTTCAAGATCAAAAACTGCTTCAAGAATGGTTTTATCTCCTTCGTCAATTTCACGACATGAAATACAGTGGATAGCGGTGCGATATGCGCCTGTATCGATTTTGGCAATGATATGATTGGCATCGAGACCTGGTAATGATATCAGTTCAAGACGCCCGATAATCTGTAACCGGGGAAATGATTTTTTACCGGTCTTCGCCATGGCTTATTGTCCGGAAAGCAATCTCTTCACGGTATCTGAAATCACCTTGCCATCGGCCTGACCGGCCATTTTTTTCACCGCTGCACCCATCACTTTTCCAAGATCGGCCAGTGATGACGCACCAGTTTCAGAGATGATTCCGTGGATGATCTCCTCAATTTTTTCAGCGCTGAGCTGTGCCGGCAGGTATGCCTGTATTACAGCGGCCTGTTTCAGTTCTTCCTGAAGCAAATCCTCCCTGCCTTGTGCCCTGTATATCTCAGCAGACTCATTGCGCTGCTTGAGAAGTTTGTTGAGGATGGCCATACCTACAGATTCCTCAATCTCACCGCCGCCGCCTTCTTTGGTCATTTCGAGAAGGAGTTTTGACTTGATATCGCGCAGTGCCATAAGACGATCCTTGTCTCCGCCTTTCATGGCATCTTTGATGTCGTTGTTGATGCGTTCGGTGAGGTTCATGTGTTTTCGAATAAGGTGCAATGTTACCGCGAAAAATTCAATCCTGTGATGCTTATAGATTGGTAACTGTGTACTTCTGTTCCGTATCATTGGAG
>JBEAZL010000037.1:0-3913 GCA_041170085.1 Bacteroidota bacterium | reverse complement strand
TAAAAAACAGAAATGAAAATCATACCCAGTGCAACAGCAGCGACAGCCCAATCCGGAAATTCAGAAGCCGCAATGAAAGCCTGAGGCAGGTCATCGACAACGGCCAGTCCTATGGTACCGGCAGTGATGTAATTGAATACAATCGCATCAAGGATGCGGATATTCATCTTGCCATACCACTTAAAAATCAGGTATATCGCAGTATTGGTCAGAATACTGAGTAGAAGAAAGATCATCTGAAATAGGTGCGAATTATATCCCGGCCAGAGCGTGACTCAGTATCCGGAATCTTATGCCAGTCCGGGGCCTTCAGTCCGTTGCCAAGAAATTGTGAAGAGGTAATGATTCGTGCCTCGTTCCAGATATCATGTCGAATGAATTCCCCCAGTGTAATGGAACCGCCTTCAACCAGGACTGACTGAATGTTCAGATCAGCCAGTTGGCGAAGCACATGAATAAGAAACTCATCATCAAATGGCACCTGAATGAAACGCAGATGATCCTCAACGGAGGTATGTCGGGCGTTGAAAACAATGGTAGCTGCCTGATCATCATATATACGTGCAGTGCGGGGAACTTTCAGCTCTCTGTCGATTAGGATGCGTACAGGATTTTTTCCCGACACTTCCCTCACAGTAAGTTGCGGATCATCCGTAAGTGCTGTATTGGTTCCTACAAGAATGGCCATTTCCTGTGAACGCCAGAGGTGCACAAGCCGTTTCGATTCAGGTCCTGAAATCGCATATGATCCCTTTTCACCGAATCGGTTGACATCCATCAGACCATCGCCGCTCTGCGCCCACTTAAGCACAACGTATGGCAAATGTTTCTCGCACTGGTAATTGAACCGGCGGTTCAGATGGCGACATTCATTGTGCAAGACATTTTCGATCACTTCGATACCCGCAGCCCGGAGTTTGGCCACGCCCTTGCCTGAGACGATATCATGAGGATCGGTCTGACCTATAACAACCTTCGGAATACCTGAAGCTATTACCGCATCGGCACACGGAGGTGTTTTACCGTGATGGGAACATGGTTCCAGGTTAACATACAACACGGATTGAGCGAGCAGAGATTTGTCCTGCACGCTGTTCAATGCCATCACCTCGGCATGCTCCTTACCATATTCGCGATGAAAGCCCTCACCGATAATAGATCCGTTATGCACAATGACTGCCCCAACCATAGGATTGGGAGCGACAAATCCATAGCCCTTTTCAGCGAGCCACAGACACCGCCTCATGTACTCTTCGTGAGTCGAAGCGCTTTGCATTTTGTAATCAGTGATTTCTTCTTTCGTACGAGAGAAGTGTATTGGAAATCAGGGAGACGATTGTCATCGGACCTACGCCACCGGGCACCGGAGTAATAAAACTGCACTTCGGGGCCACTTCACCGAAATCAACATCGCCTTCCAGTCTGAATCCATTTTTCCTGGACGGATCGTCGATACGAGTGATTCCGACATCGACCACCACTGCTCCTTCCTTCACCATATCAGCTTTTACAAACAGTGGTCTGCCCAGAGCTGCAATGATGATATCCGCACTGCGACAAACCTCAGCCAGATTTGGTGTGCGACTGTGTGTTACTGTTACAGTACAATTACCCGGGTAATCATTCCTTTGAAGCAACAATCCCATGGGCATGCCGACAATGTGCGACCTGCCTATTACAACAGCATGTTTGCCTGCCGTTTCAACCTTGTATCTGCGAAGGAGTTCAATAATACCTGCAGGAGTTGCCGGAAGGAAACAAGGAAGTCCCAGCGCCATACGTCCTACGTTTTCTGGATGAAAACCATCGACGTCCTTATCTGGTGCCACAGCCATCAGAACCCGCTTCTCGTCAATATGTGAAGGCAGAGGCAATTGAATGATGTATCCGTCAATTGCCTCATTCTGATTAAGCTTCGTTATCTCGGAAAGGAGGGCTTCCTCACTGATGTCTCCGGGCAATCGCAATAATGTAGATTCGAAACCTACCTCATGACAAGCCTTCACTTTTGCATTCACATATGTGATGCTCGCTCCGTTTTCCCCTACCAGTATTGCTGCGAGGTGGGGTGCGCGTTTACCTGAAGACGTTATTGCCGCCACCTTTTCGGCGATCTCACTTTTGATTTGTCTGGAGGTGGCATTGCCATCGAGGAGAATCATCAGAACGAAATATTATTGATTAACGACGCATCGACTTCATCTGCTTGGCCATATTCATCATCTGGCTCTTGTTCGTGAACATCTTCATCATCTTCCTTGTGTCTTCGAATTGCTTCATGAGTCTGTTCACTTCATCTACCGAACGCCCGCTTCCGCTGGCGATCCTGCGCTTGCGGCTCACATCTATCAACTCAGGCTTTGATCTCTCAGCCGGAGTCATGGATTGTATTATAGCTTCTATATGTCTGAATGCATCTTCATTGATATCGACATCCTTCAGGGCCTTTCCCATACCAGGTATCATCGACATCAGATCTTTCACGCTACCCATTTTCTTGATCTGGCTGATCTGTTCAAGAAAGTCGTTGAAGTCGAACTCATCTTTCCTGATCCTCTTCTCAAGTCTTTTGGCCTGCTCTTCGGAAAACTGTTCCTGTGCTTTTTCTACCAGCGATACAACGTCGCCCATGCCCAAAATCCGGCTGGCCATACGCTCCGGATAGAACACATCCAGGGCATCCATCTTCTCGCCTGTTCCGATGAACTTGATCGGCTTGTTAACCTCGCTCTTGATGCTGAGTGCGGCACCACCGCGGGTGTCGCCATCCAATTTGGTCAGCACCACTCCGTCGAAATCCAGACGTTCGTTAAACGTTCTCGCTGTATTCACTGCATCCTGACCTGTCATGGAGTCGACCACGAACAGAATCTCGGATGGCTTAACTGCCTCTTTAACCTTGCTGATTTCGTTCATCATCTCCTCATCGATCGCAAGGCGACCGGCCGTATCGATGATGACGATGTTGAATCCATTCTTTTTGGCATGCTCAACAGCATTGCGGGCAATGCTTACAGCATCCTTGTTCTCGCGCTCACTATATACTTCAACTCCGATTCCCTCTCCTACAACATGGAGCTGATCAATCGCCGCAGGGCGGTAGATATCACATGCTACGAGAAGAGGTTTGCGGTTCTTCTTTGTCTTGAGGTAATTAGCCAGCTTACCGGAGAAAGTGGTCTTACCACTACCCTGCAGACCACTCATCAGAATAATGGCCGGATTACCCTGCAAGTTGATGTCTGATGATGAGCCACCCATCAACTCCTTTAGCTCATCGTGGGTGATCTTTACCAGCAGCTGTCCGGGGCTGACTGCAGTCAACACCTGCTCTCCAAGAGCCTTCTCCTTTACACGCTCGGTAAATTCCTTCGCTGTCTTGAAGTTAACGTCCGCATCCAGAAGGGCACGGCGAACCTCCTTGAGTGTCTCAGCTACGTTGATCTCGGTGATCTGGCCTTGTCCCTTCAGGATTTTGAAGGCCCTGTCAAACTTGTCTGTTAAATTCTCAAACATCTCTGAATTCCTGTAATCTTAGAATGTGCAAATGTAACCCGTGAACCCTGTGAAGCTGCTATTTATCGGTGCTTTGACCATGCAATCTGCCGGAGCTCGCTTTTTCCATGATTTCAAAAGCCCGGCGAATGCGGCTATCCGTACTTTTAACAGAACCCACATAGTGAGCTATACCCCTCTTCCTCCCTGTGGTGAGCTTGTTCCAGGCCTTTTCAAATAAGGGGTCCTGGGCAATTACCTCAACCAACTCCTCAGGAAGATCAATGTGCTCGGGGTCTGCCAACCTGAATCTCACCTCCACCATGTCACCCTCACGAACCTTCATTGCCCTGCGGAGTGCAGCGCTGACCGACAGGTAGAACAACCCTTCTTTCGTGCGCTGGATAGCCAGATTGAA
>JBEAZL010000036.1:0-17664 GCA_041170085.1 Bacteroidota bacterium | reverse complement strand
TTATTTCTTTGCTCAGCACCGATATGAAAATATTCCATGAACAGATACTGGAATAATCCCAGTGAGAGCGTGATATCAACGAGGTTCGAAAAAGTAGTCAGCAGGTCTATCAGCCCGTATTCCTCAGGGCTGAGCAGTCTTGTGTAGAGCGGTAACAAGAAGAATGACACTCCCTTCACGAACAATGCCCCGAAACTGTACACCAAAAAGTTACGTGTAGTTTCTGAGCGCGATATGGTGATCAGCCATTGCTTCATGAGAGAAGTAATTTTCTGTAAGCCGCCTTAAATGTTTCAGAACCAAACTGACTTTCTGCCGTTTGATATGCAGCCATGCGAATTTTACGAAACAATTCGGGATTGCGCTTCAGTTCAAGAATGATATCCGTTGCCTGCCTTACCCCTTCTTCCCTGTCAGATGCATCAATCAGAAAGCCATTCTCTCCATGGATGATCACATTGGGGATATCACCTACTGCAGTACAAACAGGCACAACTCCGTTGGCCATGGCTTCCATGATAACCATCGGAAATCCTTCGCGCGCCGAAGTGAGCAACAACACATGCGAACAGCCAAGCCATTCCATCAACCTTTCATCGCTTGTTATCTCGCCATCAAAGTGCAACTGAGCTCTCTGATGTTCAACGAGAGCCGAATCAAGATCCTTTCCGGCCAGGCTAAATTGAACGGACTTCTCTTCGGTAATAACTCTTTCAGCAATGTCGGATATCCATTCCAATCTCTTTTCTGCTGTACCCCTTCCGAGATAGATTACCCGAAAATCTCCGTCAGGCAATTTCTGCACATCTCTGCTGAACAAGGGAGTATAGTTCCGGATGAACACAACACGATTCAGCAATGAACTGTCGATGCCTTTTTGATGATATTGCTGAGTCAGCTCATCGATTGCCTTCCGGCTGATGAGTACCCTGTGATTTATTCTCTTCACATATGGCAGTGACCACTTCTCGGCTCCATCCTCCTCGGGATGCATGAACGCGTGGATAAGGTCAACTACCCTGACATCTTCACGAAGATGTGGTATCAATGAATAGAAGAACACTGAATTGCAGCCAAAGACAACTGCATCCTGTCTTTGATTGATATGCTTTGCGATCAGCTTTGCTGTTACACTCCTGAATACCGGATACCAGCAAAGCCTCCAGATATCCGTACATGATGCGTAATTTGTAAATCGCTCCAGAAAGCCATTATTCTCCGACTTTTTGGTGAAGAAAACCATGGACTTATTGTCACCAACAGCCCCAACTATATCAGCGTGAACACGCTCTGCACCGCCAACATGGTAAAATGGAAAGAAGAAGGAAATCCGTTGTTCCGGATGCTTCTTCAGATATCGCTTCAGTTGCAGATAGGATATAATCAGGCCGGGTATGTTGGCGCGTACCAACTTCTTTACCACTGACAGTAGCGGACGAAACCAGGCGCGCCAGGGATACAAAAAGATGTTTAACATAAAGGCACACAGGAGGCGCAGATGAAAGGCATTCCAGGGGCCTGATGTGATGAAGGTACTCAGGTAATTGCGCTGAAACCTCAGAAATTTGGCGTGAGGATTCGTCCGGTTATCTGTTTGTGTCAGGCTCGAAGGATGTATCCTGTAACGAAGTAGTACCTCGTTCAGCTTGGCCATTCGCACTCCCCGGGCAAGCATTCCGAGCCAATAGGCATAATCCTCTGCAACCCTGAATGAAGTGGAGTATCTATAAGTGCGGGTGAGGTTCCTGCGCATCATAAATGTCGGATTCGCAAGGCAGTTGCGGGAAGGCATACACCTGACAATTTCTTCCTCGCTCACATACCTGGCATCGTCCGTCCATTCTCCCGCGGGGTTGCCATATACGTCGATCTGAGATATGCGCGTAAAAACAACGCCAACATGAGGGTTCTCGTCAAGAAATCTGATCTGCTTTGAAAACCTTGTCGGCTCTGAGATATCATCAGCATCCATCCGGGCCACAAACTCTCCCCTGCAGCGTTCAAAAGCCTCATTCATACTGTACGCCACTCCCATCGGAGATTGGTGTTGAATGATGTGAATCCTTGCATCCGTGAAAGCAGACATAATCGTTTCGCTTTCATCGGAGCTGCCGTCGTTGATCAGCAACAACTCAAAATCAGCGAAATCCTGATCCAGAATACTGCGGAGTGCTTGCCCGAGATACAGCGCGGCATTATGAACCGGCATAATTACCGAAAGCCTTGGAATATGCGTGGATGACGTGGCCATGAACCTGGTCACAAATGTAGCTCCGCAGAATTTAGTCTATTTACCAGACCATATCTGCCATGCGGCATCGGCCTGAGAATAAAGCATGGACAGTCCGTTCTCAGTCAAAGCCCCGGCCTGACGTCCATGACGCAGAAATAAGGTTTCCTGTGGGTTGTATACCAAATCAATCAGGACGTGCTCCTGGGTTATGGCCTCATATGGTATGTCCGGCGCAAAATCCATATCAGGATACTGACCTACCGGAGTGGTATTGATGATGAGTTTATGCGCAGCGATGATGGATTCGTTCAGTCCGGAATATGTTAACTCCTGTTGACCTGCGGTTCTGCCTACCCTGTTAGCACGAACACCCACCTTGCGGAGAACATAACATACAGCAGCCGATGCACCTCCGGTGCCGAGAACGAGAGCCTTATCGGTTTGCGGAGTTATGAGCGGGCGAAGAGTCTTCTCAAATCCGGTTATATCGGTGTTATAGCCCCATAGCTCTCCCGAAGCCCTTCTGACGATGGTGTTTACAGCCCCTGTTTCACTGGCACTTTGGTCGAGCTTGTCGAGAAAAGGTATGACGTCCTTCTTGTAAGGAATAGTAACATTCAAACCCACAAGCTCGGGGTATCGCTGAAAGAGAAGACAAATTTCCTTTGCTTCAGGGACTTCAAAGAGGCGGTACTCGCAATCAGTTATGCCCTCATCAGCGAAACGTCTGGTGAAATAATCCTGTGAGAAGGAATGTTTCAATGACCGGCCTGCAAGGCCAAATAGTCTCATGAACCGGACTTCTTGCCAAGTTTGTTGACCACAATTCCAATGATGATCGGGAGAATAGAAATGACAACTATCCCGAGCATGATGAGGGAGAAATTATTCTGCACAATTTCTTCTCTTCCCAGGAAATAACCTGCAAGCAGGCCTACCGTGATCCATAGCAGACTGCCGAAAATGCTGTAACTCAGAAAACGTCTGTATGTCATGGCACCCACACCAGCCACAAAGGGCGCAAATGTCCGCACAATGGGCACGAAGCGCGCCATGACAACCGTTTTACCACCATGTCTTTCGTAGAAGGCGTGAGTGCGGTCCAGATATTCCTTCTTCAGCAACCTTGGATATTTCTCAAATGCCGCAACCCCAAGCTTTTGACCAATGAAATAGTTGGTATTATCTCCCAGAAAAACCGCAACAAGCAGCACAGGAAAGAGTATGGAGAGTTCAAGAGGGGACTGGCCTGTTACCAGATCCGGAGCGGCCATGGTTCCTGCCGCAAATAACAGCGAATCTCCGGGCAGAAGTGGTGTTACCACCAAACCGGTTTCGCAGAATACAATGAGAAACAGAATGAGGTATACCCATGTATCATAGGAAATAATCCATTCCTTCAGGTATTTGTCAAAATGCAATACAAACTCCAGAAAGTCTTTAATAATATCCATAGGAAGATCGTGATTTTGACGAGGTTCAATACTTCTGCATAGAAGGATCGATCTCGTCTATATAGCCAATTATGCCCCCTCTGAGGTTGTGGAGGTTGGTGAAATGATATTTGTGTTCAAGGGTATAAACCACAGCTGAAGCGCGCTTTCCTGACCTGCAATGAATCACTACAGGTACATCCCGACGGATCTCGCCAATTCTCTGCAATATCTCGCCCATGGGAATGTGTTTGCCACCGATGGTACAATAATGCAGTTCCTCCTCTTCCCGCACATCGATAATCTGAACATCCTTTCCGTTATCGAGCATGGACTTCAGTTCGGCAGGACTAATCTCGGGCATTGTGATGGTCATGGGTGGCGACGACTTCAGGGCTTAAGTTTTTCTGCAATCTGCTTAGGCAGAAAATGAAAGAAAGTATCGCCGCGGAGTCCGGCACGCAGACACTCCAATGGAATCACATCATTCTCTGCAATATTTCCCAGGTTCACGTTATTGCCGAACTGATTGATGAAGTATACCTGCTGAGTCTTCTTGGGGGCTTCCCAGATGATGTCTTCGGGATTCACCTTTTGAATGATCTTATTGATCAGCACTACGTGAGCTGTGCCATTAGGTCTGTAAATACCCACAGTACCGCTTTCACGGGCCTCTGCGATAACCTTCCAGCTACCAGCCTTCAGCTCATTCTGCATCATCTTGATCCACTTCGCGGGTGAGATAAGTATTCCCTCCTCCTTGGATCCGACTTCAGACAGAACAGTATAATCCTTCGAAAACGATGCGATGAGTTCACATTTATCTTCATGAGGAATGGCAATGGAACCATCGCTGATTTCCACCATATCCAGCTTGAACTTGTCCAGAAAACGGCGGTACTCATCCAGTTGCTGGCGAACATAAAATGCTTCAAACAAGGTACCACCCACATAGACGCGTATTCCGTTAGACTGATATCTGTTGATCTTTTCGGCGAGGTTCTTCGTGAAAAAAGAAGTACCAAAGCCGAGTTTCACCAGATCAACAAAATCAGAACCACTGGAAATAAGGTCCTCTGCCTCACGGAGGCTCATACCTTTATCCATAACCATGGTCAGGCCATGTTTACGCGGTTTGACCGGACGCTCCGGAATGTGTGAAAGTTCGAAGTTCATGTGGGCGCAAACCTAGGAATTAATCTGACGGGTTAACTCAACAAAGAACTGATTTTCCGAAATGGCCGGATAATACTCCTTCAACTCAGCCAAACCTTCATGATCAAGGGCTGCATATTTTCTCATGAGTTCCTCGGCCTCTGCCACTTTTCCCTGCAAAAGCAGATATAATGATTTCCTGAACCCGAGATCGGCACTCTGAGGCACCTTCAGCAATCCGGTCTCGATGGTGATCATGGCCTGATTCATATCTCCGGTCTGGAAAAACAGGTCTGCATAATCCATCCAAACCTCATCATTGTCTTCAAATTTCCCGATCATGGACTGATACATGACCAGTGCCGTATCAAATTCCTTTTGCTTCTTGTGCAACTCTGCTTTGAAAAGCTGGTAATCCACATTGTCTGGCTCCAGTTCCATCGCACGTTCCATATACCGAAGTCCTTCTGCCGTCTTGCCCAGAAGATCCAGCACAATTCCCATCCCGATATAAGCATCGCCATACATTTCGTCTGTATGGATGCTCTTTTTGTAGTAGAAAAGGGCTTTATCGAGTTCACCAAGCTTTTCGAAGCATTCACCCACATGACAATAAGTATGCGCCTGAGGTGGTTCGTAAACATATGACTCTTCAAAAACTTTGATGGCTTCTTCGAAGCGATCAGCCTTGAAAAGTGCATGTGCCTTGTTGAGTATGGCGGGAACAAAATCTTCCTGAATGGCGAGGCAATAATCATACGCCTTGATAGCGTCATCAAGCTTTTCGAGCTTTTGATACGCATTTCCGAGGTTATACCAGGCGGGAAAACTGTATGGATACTTGTCAAGAAATGCCGAATAGTACTGGATACATTCGCTGGTCTTATCACTCATTTCATAGCAATAAGCCAATTCATAGAGCAGGGTCTCATTCTCAGGCTGGCGTTCCAGTGCTTCATGCAGCACTTCCAGGGCCTTATCGAAACGATCCATATTCTCGTATTCCAGGGCTATTTCCATGCTGATTTCCTCGAGCAATTCATCACCCGCACATTCCAGAGCCTTTTTATACAGCTGAATGGCCATGTGATGATCACGCAGCTGACTGTAGATGGAAGCCATGGTCAGCAATACCTCTTCATTCCGGGGCTCAAACTTCTGCAAGATTTTAAGCCTGTTCAATGACCTGGTAAGAAGCCCTGTTTCGGCAAGAATCTGGGCTTCCCTCAACATCATTACAGTGTTGTCCGGAAAAAGAGAATAGGCGTATTCGATAACCTTGAGCGCTGTGGGGTACTTGTTGCTATCGACATAGTAATCGATAATCTCTTCGAACTGGTCCACATCGAAGTAATAAGACTCGTTACGGGCAAGCATTTCCTCGTAACGGTGAACTAATTCCTCAGCGTAGTGCTGGTCTCTCATTTCATCACTCATGCCTTCTTCAATCGAGGTTTACCAAATTTAACCTTCTGACCCTTGTCTGACAGAATACGGAACACCTCTTTTCAACAATAATTACACCTGATCAGTGGAAAGATTCCCTCCCTGCACATTTGGCAGTACCTGCACGGGTATTCTTTCCGTAAACTCCTCAATAACAGCAGGAAAATGCAAAATCTCGAGCTTCCTGACAGCAGCCTCTATTTCGGAAGCCGACATCCCGAGAACCCTCACTTTTGCCTGAAACAATATCTCTCCCTCGTCATAATGCTCATTTACCAAATGAACTGTTATGCCGCTGTACTCATCTTTATCCCGGAAAACTGACTCATGCACGTGGTGTCCGAACATACCCGGGCCTCCGTGGGCAGGTAATAAGGCAGGATGTATATTCAGAATACGATCCTTGTAATACCCAATCACATCATCAGGCACCTTGCGCAGATAACCGGCAAGAACGACAAGGTTTACATTATGCTCCTTCAATATCCTGAGCAATGTGCCCGGACCTTCAGCATCTGCCGATGGCACATAAACCCCCGGAATTCCCGACTGACGGGCAATATCCAATACACCTGCGGCCTTTCTGTTGGAAATGACACAAACTATACTAACCGATGATGAGTGTTCAAAATGACGGATGATGTTGGCTGCATTGGAGCCGGCTCCGGAAGCCAGAATGGCAATTCGATGAATCAATTCAGGTAAATAGAGATGCAAAGGTACGAAAAGCTCGCCAAGTGGGCAATCAGGACGGTGTCTGTGCCGTCGGAAAAGCCATTTGAGATAACCTTTCTGCCATCTTCTCTGCAGATGAGGCAAAACCTGCTATTCTGACCGATGCCACAATGGAAGAGGTTTGTGGTAGTTCCTTTTCAAGTGAGATACATATGGCAAGCAGTTCTTTCATTCCGAACAGCTCCAGATTCGATTTCATCTTGTGCAAAAGACGCAAAACCCCGGAAATGTCGGCAGATCCCGCCTGTGAACGCAACTGTACTATCTCGCCCTTGAGTTGTTTCAGAAATACCCTGGTCGTCTCCTCGACCCGCTGCTGATTATGGTTGTATAGTTCATACAGCCGCGACAGATCAAATCCATCTGCCATCTCTGAATCAGGTTCCGCCTCAACCTGTGGACAGACAGTTGTGATTACCTGATAGAGCTCTGCAGGCCTGAATGGCTTGATCAGACATGAATTCATACCCGCTTCCAGACATCTCCCGACCTCCTCATCCAGAGAATTTGCCGTGAGGGCTACAATCGGAACATCCAGTTTCAGTTCATTTCGTATGCATTCTGTTGCTGTTACTCCATCCATCTCGGGCATCTGAATATCCATGAGCACAATATCTGTCTGCTCATTCTTCAGATATTCCACGCATGCACGCCCATCAGGAACTACGCTTACTGTACATCCCCAGCCCGACAACAATGACTGAGTGAGGTACCTGTTGATCTCATTATCTTCAGCAATCAGCACTCTCAGGCCATTAAATCCGTCGGGGGTGAAAGGAGCTTCACGCTGAACCGGCACCTTTTCCCCTTTGCTCATTTTCAGCGAAAACCTGAAACGCGAACCTTCGCCCGGTCGACTGTACACCTCGATCCTGCTCCCCATCATGTTGACCAGACTCTGGCTGATGCTGAGCCCCAGTCCCGTGCCTCCATATTTGCGGGCGGTGCCTGCTTCAGCTTGCTGAAACTGATCAAAAATTCTCTCCAGCTTTTCAGCCTCTATACCGATACCGGTATCCATCACCTCAAAGCGAATAATCTGTTCTGTATCGGCATCATGTTCGAGCTTCGCAGAAAGCTCTACAGTGCCGCGATTGGTAAATTTTATGGCATTGCTGACCAGATTCAGGAGCACCTGCTGCAATCTGGTCGGATCACATACAAGCCATGGGGATATGTGATTATCCATGACCACCCGAAAATCAATGCTCTTCTCTGATGCTTTGAGCCACATGGATTTTCTGATATTATCGAATAGTTCATCGAGATTCTGCGACACAAAATCCAGTGAGAACTTTCCACTCTCAATGCGACCAAGGTCAAGCAGGTCATTGATGATTACCAGCAGTCCGTCTGCACTATGAGTGATAACCCTCAGGTACTCCTGCTGGGTTTCGGAAGCGCCGGTCTGATTCAGCAGATTGGTCATTCCCATGATGGCATGAAGCGGGGTGCGTATCTCATGCGAAATATTCATCAGGAAGCTTTGTCTGGCCATGAGAGAAGTCTCAACTGCTTTGTGCGCAAGATGTAATTCGTCCTCTGCCTCCCGCCTTTTGCGGATTTCTTCATTCAGAATGTCGGCAATCCTCAGCAGATCAACATCCTGCTGGATGGTCATATCCGGACTGATTTGTTCTATGGCCTGCTTGAGCGTAGTGATCAAAATCTTTTGTCGCTCACTCTCGAGCAGCATCTGCTGATTTTTCTCCCAAAGTTCATCACTGCTGATTTTCATGGCGCGCTCAACGAGGGCCCTGTCTTCTTCAAAATGGATGTAACTCTGATTGACAGCTGCCAGAAAATCTTCCCATTCCGGATCCGTTGCTTTCTCCTGATTCAGGTATTTGCGAATCTGCCTTTGCAGCAGGCGATGACTAATCTTCATGATTGCGCAATCTCCTGATAGGTGGTGATGGTCATGGTTTGATTGTGCAGGGAGCATGCAGTTGATGAAGCCAATGGCGAAATCTCTCCATTTGAATAGAATCCTGCATAAACAGGATGACTGCCAAAAATCTCGCTGACCGATTCCACTTCTTCTTCAACACGCTGGTCCAAAACAATCTTTCTTCCGACACAAGAGATCATCAGAACAAGATCCGGAGTCTGATTTTTCAGACTCAACCTGCCCTCTTCAGCCGCACGGAATGCGCCATCAATAAGCCTGTCAAAATTGGCCATCATAAACTGCACTCTGGCTCCCTGAGGGATATCCCCCGCGAATGTCATAGAACCTGAAGACTCATCAATATTCAGAATGGTACGCACAAGATGCGAACCGTCATCACTTAGAATACACAGCGGAAAAAGAAGGGCTGCACCGGGTAACTCAGCTGCTTTATCCCCAAGGTATTTCTTATAAAGCTCGAGCGCATTGGTGCCGTCAAGTTCGAAGAGTTTATTACCCGATGACCTAGTGACAATCCGCACCGGGCCGAAGATATCCCAACCTCCCCTGGAGCCATGCCCAGCCATGAATGAGGAACCGTAAAATCCCACAGCCACTACCTGACCGGAAACCGGCGCCTGATTCAATCCCGTCAACGTTCCGGAAAAGCGACCGGCATCAGCTGCCAGGCCACCGGTGATCAGCACTTCTGCCGGCAACTCCTGATTTACACCGCGTATCAACTCATCACCATTGACAAGGATACCATCTGATACAATGAAAATATGTTTCAATCCCGGGCCGCTCAGATTGCGAGTTATTTCACGCCCGCAGGTGAAGCTGTCCTCATGATCGGCAACCTGAACCTTGCAAGTTCTGATTTGTGTGGAACTGAAGTGCATTCCGGTGGCCACGACAGATTCATCTCTGACCTGATCGCGCGTAATCTCTCCGGCTGTAGTGCCCATCACAATCTCTGCCGATGGAAAAATTTTCCGGAGCTCCTCATAGCGCTGAGGATCCTTCAATACATCAATGCCACCAAAGACATACACAAGCTGGCTATCAGGATCGACATTCGCTGATTGCCATCCAGCTGATTTATTCCAGGTAATCTGAGATACCCTCATGTTGCCGGTTTTGGTTAATAACGCAGCATTGAGCTGCTCAACCAATTTACAACGAAAAGGATTAAAAAAGGTTACGTCCTGTAAACAAGAAACCCGCCGAAGCGGGTTTCTTTCATTCCGGATAATGCATCAGGAAATTGTTATGAGGCTTCAAAACACCGGGAAATCAGGCGTTTTGAGACGTAGTCATACTCCATGTGTGCTGACTGAATAAAATGCAGCGAAGCGCACGATTTCAAATTGTTATAGCCCGCATTAGATTTTCTGATGTCTTATCCGGGATGCTTCTAGAGCTGAATCCTGACTGTATCCCGTCCGATAATGGTGTCTTTGTACATAGGTTTCGGGGTTTCACGCTCCCGACTCTTATCCAGAGACTCCCTCAGCTTTTCGGGTTCAATTTCCATGGTTTGCAACATGACATTCTCCTTTTCCTGGAGAGCCTTTACATCCGGATGATCTTTTCCGAGTGCGTCTTCCATGGAAAGGATCAGTCGCTGGTTGATATATAACTGTTGGGTCAGTTCGTCTTCCAGAACAACTTTCCGGTCGTCGTCAAGCGACAGGTAATATTCATACTGATCTTCATTGAGTTCAAAGATTCTCTTTGTCAGTGCAGCTCCCTTCTCGGGATCTCCGGCCTTGAAATATGCCTCAGCCATGGTCCAGATAACGCGGTCATATGGTACGTTTTTCTCCGGCATTACTTCCATTGCCTTATTCAGGATGTCCAGAGCCTTCGCGTTATCCTTTTCCAGAATCAGTTCATTGGCCAGATTGCCCATGTGCAGGCGCAAATTGGTTGTCATGCGACGGTTGTTTTCGTCCATGTATACATCAGCCTTGTCAACATTACCCCACATGAACTTATTCATGATGTTGTTATACATAACATCGGTAGCAATTCCACCAATCACATTCGGGTTGGCACTTTCCCTGTGATAAATTGGTGTCATACGATAAGCCATTCCTTCAAGCTGAAAGTATGGTTCAAGCCCCATGTATACTTCAGAACCTGTTGTGGTAGCGAAGTAAACGGGGCGCTTCCACTGGAAGGTATTGAGCAGATCCAGAACCATAAGTTGATTCTTGGTGATGAACTGCTTGGGACGACCATTATCGTCGGTTATACCGAATTCTATCTGATCAACAAGACTGTCGCCCTCTTTCAGGAAAGGCTTATATGTCTCCTTCACCACACTGTCAATTTTCATAGTGAAGACGTAGGACGGCAGGTAATTGTACTTACGACCTGCTCCGTAGTCCTTGGTTTTGGTATCATCCAGACAAACACTCATGGCCTGGGAAATGTCCACAGGACCTGCCGGCTTGCTTCTCGATCCGCGATCCAAAACCACGACATCGCGGGTACCCTGACGGTATTGCTGCTCAGTAAGTGAAAATGGTACCGGTTCGCTTTCATATGCCTGACGCTTCATCTGGTCAATGTACCAGTCTGTATTGAGCAGAGAGAGATTGACAATCCGCACATCGGTGCGCACACCTTCAACTTCCTGTGCATACCAGAGCGGGAATGTATCATTGTCACCATTGGTGAATATAATAGCATCCTTTTCCAATGATTCCAGATAATTCACTGCATACTCAAATCCCGTGCGCCTGTCGGCCCGGTCATGATCGTCCCAACCTTCGGCTGCCAGTATGAAAATGGCGGGGAGACAAAGGGCAACAGAAAGCACACCTTTGGCCATATCGTTCTTTGTCGCATTACCGATCAGATACATGATACCTGTAAGAGCAAGGACAACAACAGAAACGTATATGAGGTGATATCCGAAGCTATGCGAATCGCTGGTAACACTTTCCACCAGGAATATGAAGGCCGATCCGCCAAGTGTCATACCTGATAAAGTAATGAAGTCCTTCTTCGTCATGCTGACTGCAGCATGATAAAGAGCAAAGACACCAAGGCCTATCCAGATGGCAAAAGCATAAAAAGAACCAGCATATGCATAATCGCGTTCCCTGGGCTGATTGGGGTATTGGTTCAGGTAAACCACAATGGCTACACCTGTAAGCAGGAACAACATGGTAACGACTGAGAAATCCTTCGGATGTCTCAACACCTGGAAAACAAGCCCCATGATACCGAGGATCAGTGGCAACATGAAAAGCTTATTAAAGCCTTTATTGGCTTTGGCCATTTCAGGCAGCTGATCCTGATTTCCGAGACGCTGCTCATCAAGCATGCTGATGCCCGTTAGCCAGTTTCCATCCATAAAGTCACCATGACCCTGAATATCATTCTGCCTTCCTGCGAAATTCCACATGAAGTAACGCAGATACATCCAGCCGACCTGATAACTGAAGAAGAATCGCATGTTCTCACCAAAGGATGGTGTCATACGGTCATAGTACTTATCCAGGGCCTTTACAGTAGTCCGATAATCAGACTCAAGCTTTGATGCATCCTGAGGACTCAGCTGATCCTGATAAAAGGTGAGGTACGATTCGAGTTCACCTTTCTGTTGTTCAAGATCCGCCACCATAGCCTCTGCCTCATCCAGTTTACCGCGAAGTTTGGGGTCGTTGTAACCCTGATAATTACTCCACTTTTTATACTCGCGCTCATGATTGCCTTGTGAGCTGTACATACGCGGAAAGAAATAGTCCTTCTTGTAATTAGGCTCTGCACCTTTCTTTTCACCGGTATCTATGTACTCCTTACGGATGCTTAATTTCTTGTCTGCATTAGCCGCTATATACTGCTCGGCCTCAAATACATTCTTGTATGATTTGACAAGGGTTTCCTTGTTTATACCCTTTTCATAAACACTGAACGACTTCACATAAGTCGGAGGGCCATCCATATATGGAGTTTCGTCGTCAAGCGGGGTATTAAAGTAGTTACCAAAAATGAGCGGTCGGTTACCATATTGTTCCCTGTTGAGGTATGCAAGCAGAGAGAATACATCCTGCGGGTTATTTTCGTCGATAGGCGGGTTCGCATAGCTCCTGATGACTACTGTCGCGAAAGAAGTGTATCCGATAATGGCAACGGAAATACCCAGAATCAATGTGTTGAGGGCTACATATCCTTTGCGCTTAGACCAGCGGAGACCAAGGGTGATCAATCCGATCAGCAACAACACGTAGAATATTACACCCGTGTTGAAAGGCAGCGAGAATGAATTCACAAAAGTTCTCTCCATGAACGCCGCTATTTTCACGAGATAGATGATAACCCCGGTCTGAATAAGTGCAAGCAGACCGAGAGAGATCAGGCTTGTCCATATAACTCCTTTGCGCGTAACAGGGTACTTTTTGAAATAGTACACGAAGCATATGGCTGGTATGGCAAGAAGGTTCAGCAGGTGAACTCCGATCGAAAGACCCATCAGGTATGCAATCAGGATGAGCCATCTCAACTCACCACCTCTTGATTCCAAAGTTTCCCATTTGAGAATGGCCCAGAACACAACGGCTGTGAAAAGAGATGAAAGCGCATATACCTCACCTTCTACCGCACTGAACCAAAAGGTATCACTGAATGCATAAGCCAAAGCGCCCACAGCACCACTACCCAGAACTGCAATCAGAGCTCCTTTTGAAAGTTCTTCCTTAGAGTCTTTTCCGGGATTCACCAACTTTTTGGCGAGGTGAGTAATACTCCAGAAAAGGAATAAAACAGTCAACGCAGAGCTAAGCACCGATAGCATATTGATCATAAAAGCCACCTGGTTGGTGTCTGCAAAAGCAGAGAAGACCCTGGCAAGCAACATGAACAGAGGGGCTCCGGGCGGGTGGCCTACTTCCAGCTTGTAAGCGGTGGCAATGAACTCGCCACAATCCCAAAAACTCGCGGTAGGCTCAGTGGTGAGCGTAAAAACGACAGCGGCCACCAGAAAGACTACCCAGCCGGTAATAACATTCAACTTATTGAAATTCATAACCTTCAGATCTGTTCTATTTCGATTAGAAAAACGCGAAGTTAGCCTTTCAATTGACCATTCAACGCGTTTTGGATGTTTTGGCTAAGTACATGTTTTTGACAAGTCTTGAACATATTGAAAACTAAAACATTAGCCCGATAAAAACAGAAGGGCAACCCATGGTTGCCCCTCCCCATATCAATCACCCGCAGGGATTAACGCGCAATTTCTACTGCATGATTGACAATTTCATTTCCTGACTGGATAAACAGCTGGTACAAACCAGGTGCAAGACCATCTACATTGAGCTGTCCCGCAACTCCGGAAAGTTTGCTGTCAAATACTATTCTTCCGTAAATATCGTAAATTCTGGCCTGACCGTTGACCGCCGAAACAGCAGTCCAGTTTAACTGGTGACTGGCAGGGTTCGGGAAGAAATTCATACCTGAGAAAATTCCCTCCTGCACTGATTCATTGCAATCTGCGTTCAATCCGAATTCCAGAATTCCTGATGTTTCTCCATTGAGCAATTCCAAAGCTCCTATGGGCAGTTCCACGCCGGCCATAAATGCCTGAATCATGATAAACTCCGCATTCGTTTCAAGCATGGATTCCAGTTCGATCTGGTAACAGCCGTCCTCAAGACAATATGTCCATGTGTATGTATCTGGACAATCTGCACAAAACTCAAAATCCTCCTGACCAATGAACATATCATCAAGGTAAATGGTAAACAGGCATGCATCCTCAGGATTTTCACCTGCTGATGTAGTAACCTGAAGTGTTATTTCATTGCCACTACACCCTTGCTCACCACAATCAGAGTTCACTCCGAATGTGAAGGTTGCGAGATTGCCTTCAATCAAAAGATCACCAATCAGATCAACCTGTTCACCTCCGATGAATACCCAGGGGAAAAAGGTATCATAGGATAACTCACCCGAGGTCATGTCTTCCACCACCATGGTATAGCAACCATCAGGCAAACACAGTGGAACCGAGTAATACGGATTATCATTCGTGTATTCGTGAAGACCTTCGTGCACAGCAATTCCATCGGCGTTAAACAAAGCCCATTGAATGTAGTGGGCTCCTCCCTCAGACTGATAGCTGGTTAGGTCAATAGCAACATCTGTACACTCAGGACTTCCACAATCTCCATTCAGGCTAAGAATGATTTCATAACCATAACAGAGAAAATTATTCGTGGGGGTAATCGAAACCACTTCGAAGTTATCTGAGAAGATCAGGTTCAGAGCTTCAGTATTGAACTCAACTGTAGTGCACAGGTTCAGCACATAACACCCGTCATATAAACACAAGTTTGAATCATACCAGGGGTCTTCATTGGAGTATTGTGCAACTCCTTCGTAAAGAACATTACCTTCCAGCTCACCGAGGGTCCATGTAAGGTAAGCCGGACCGCCATCAGCCACAAAGCTGTCGAAAGACATATTTACCGTCTCACACTCTTCGCAAGGCTCAACGACAAAAGTCACGCATAGCTCAGCACCCTCACAATTGGGATCTGAATAAACGGCACAGAGGGTATATTCTCCGGGTTCCGCGTATGCATGGCTGAAGAAATGGCCACCTTCCACAGCACCTGTCTCATCGCCGGGATACCACACGACATCCTGTCCCTCAAGAAAGCTTCCAATTTCGAAATTCATTACTCCACAATCCTCGCCGGCACCGACCCAAATCTGATCAGGGCATCCATCTCCATCACATCCGTAGTAAACACTGCACATTTCATCGGAGCACAATTCCCCCTGATACCATACACAAATATTATTTGCGCCCGGTTCAAGAGTGAATGTGGTCACATAACCAGTGTTGACAATATTTCCATTCTGAGACCACATAAGCGCCTCAGGATTGGGTACGCCACCTCCGGCAAGTACAAGCGTATTGCAATCTTGCTGCAGAACCTGGGTGATGATATTGCAACCCTCAACGTCACACTCAATAATGAACTCATCGCAAAGCTCCGGACAACCCTCTATAGTAAGGGAGTCAGACCAGACACATACATCAAAAAGTCCTTCTGGAATTTCGATATTAAGCAGCGGACCATCCGAATAGAAAAGATCATTATTGACCATCCATGTGAGCACGGCGTCAGTATTAAGCGTGGGTACAAAAAGAGTTACCGTTCCCTGGTCACAATGAGATTCATATGCAATTACTTGAGGACATCCGCCTTCGCAATTCACTTCAACAGTATAAATCAGCGTTGTGCCAAAAGGACATGAAGGTCCTGAGTATTCAGCAGTAATAATGTAAACTCCATTTTCAGCAAACGTATGGTCTGCGTATACAACAGAAGTCTCGGAAGTTCCATCTCCAAAATGCCAGACTACGTTACCTGTTTCAACACCCTGAACAATGAAATAATAGGAGTCACAATCAATTTGGTCCATGCCGATGCTCACAGGGCAATCTTCATTGCATTCCTGCACTGTAATTTCAGTACAGAGTTCAACTCCGTCAGGACAAAGCGGACTGGTGTAAAAAGCACATACCGTGTAATTGCCCGGTTGCGCATACGTATGAGAATAAAAATGTCCGCCTTCAAAGGCTCCGGTTTCATCACCAGGGTACCACACCACATTTTCTCCTTCTACAAAACTTCCGATTTCAAAAAGCATCAGACCACAATCCTCTCCTGCGCCTGACCATATCACTTCAGGGCAAGATTCATTTACCAAGCCCTCCACAGATATTTCGGCGCACTGCTCACTTACACAAACAATATTGCCGTTTTCAGTCACAACCATGACAACGCATATCTGATAATTCCCGTTTTCGGTATACTGATGAGTCGGCATGGCACCATCACCTATTGTTCCATCGCCGAAATCCCAGGTGAAACTTGTGTTGTTAGGTTGCACCGGAGAGCTGCAGTTATTGATTGTCAGGAAGCCTTCAAAAACCGATGGCGTGAAGCACGCATCGCATAATGGCTCTGAAACTTCGGTGCAGAAAGAATATTCCATCGAAGACGACCCGAAAGTCAGAGGGACTTCGGGGTAAAGAATGGTCTCACCCAACATGATCGTGGCAATGAAATTCTGATCAGAGAGAACAGCATTCCCGCCCAGATTCAGGACATAACATCCCGGTTCGAGGCAAACCGTGTAAGTCTGCTGGTATGAAAACATCGAAAAAGATGCCGTGCCACCAGGGTTCACCACATTGCCCTCGGCGTTCTCAATATTCCATTCCACAAGAGTAGGACCGCTGTTCACGACATATGAAAAGATCTGAACTGTGTAGTTCTCGCACTGCGCCATACTTTTAAGCGCCAGTACCGAAAAAAGAAGAGACAAAAAACGTTTCATAAGGGGTTAAGGTTATGTTGTTGGCAAAAAGGCCACTTCATCAAAGACAAAACTGACAACCAATGGGTTGCACAGGATCACACAAACCGTGGATCGGCCTCCATCACATGGCCACACTTTTTGCACGTGCGCAGATCTTCGCTTCCATAAAACTCCCGAAATCTGGGCAGGAAGTCTGTCTCAATATTGTGAAGCACAAAGCGATACTCGTGTAACCTGTTGTTGCACTTCTCACAATACCATTGCAGCCCGTCTTCCATCTGACGATCGTCCCGCTTGCACTCTATTACCAAACCGACAGTATTTGCTCCTCTCCTCGGCTGATGAGGTACCCCGGCAGGTAACAGAAACATTTCCCCCTCGCGGATAGGAATGGTAACGGCCTGTCCATCTTCCTGAAT
>JBEAZL010000035.1:0-4492 GCA_041170085.1 Bacteroidota bacterium | reverse complement strand
ATGAATGTGCCGAACATGCCCCTCCACACAGCGCTCTTCATGGCCACATTCCGGATGGCGCTTACGCTTGAAGAGAAGCGTCCGGACTCGTAGTGCTCGTTGGCAAAACTTTTCACATTGACAATACCCGTGAGCGTTTCCGAAACGATCACATTGGATTCAGCTACTTTATCCTGTGTTTGTTTACCCAGTTTACGGATGTACTTGCCAAACCATACCATCACCAGGATGATTACCGGCAAACTGAGGAACATGACAAGTGTGAGGGTCTTGCTGTATGATATCAGCCATGAGGTAGCCACCACGATGATGATGATCTGGCGGATAAACTCAGCCAGAGTCATGTTCAGTGTTTCCTGAATGGTGGTGATATCGCTGGATATACGGCTGCTCAGGTCTCCCACCCTTCGTTCGTTGAAGAACTGCATGGGCATGCGGATGATGGTCGAGAAGGTATCGTTGCGCAGGTCGCGCATGGCATTCTCAGTCACATATGAAAAGATGTAGATGCGAAAGAAGGAGAATATTCCCTGTATGATGAGCAGGACGATCAGAACAGAAAGAACCATTCCTGCGCTTCCCCAGCTTTCCATGAAATGAAATTTCTCGGCAATCATGGCCGTCATTCTGCCTCCCGGCAGCTCCACATTTTCCCCTGGAGAAATCAGCAGGCCGAGCAATGCAGTGATGATGATAACCAGCAATCCTGATATCACCAGCAGCAGCATGCCGATGGTGTACAGAAACCACCACGGTTTTAAATAGGAAAATACTCCCCAGGCCCTGCGAATGGACTCACGGGAGAGTCGTTTTTTTTCTTTGCTGTCTGCGTTACTCACCTTGTACCACCTTTAAAGGCGGCAAAGGTATTGGGTTTGCCCTGTGCGAATTGGCAAAGAATACAAAAATGAACTTGTTGTGACTAAGTGAATGGTCAGGATCAATGACCATCCTTTTTCGACTTTCTGATCCGCCTGAAAACTTTATCCAGCTCGTAGGCCTTGTCGTCAGTGTATGCGAGATCCGGAACCAGTCTGTTGTATTCCTTGTCCCAGAATACGATGACATAGGGCTCATTCAGCATGGAGAAATCTCCGCCATCAACTGGTTTGAACAGCCCCATATCGATATCCAGATCATTGCCATTCTTTCGCGCAGGTACGTCGCGGGTGTCGATCTGAAGAATCTTGTTCACGTATTCCGTTCCACCAAAGCGAACTTTGTACAAATGACCGATGGGCAGGTTAAACTCGTAGTTTCCTGCCTTATCGGAGTAGAAGGCAACATAAATTTCCTCATCCTGATACACCACGACCTGGACACTCTTGGCCGTAGCCTCAATTTCTTCAGAATACGGGTTCACTTCAAACACTTTACCATGGAGAAACACGTGCTTCTCATCGACCGCCTTGGCCAGAACCAATGTGCTGGTCAGGGCGAGAAAAAGGGTTGTCAAAAGTGATTTCATGGTGTAACGGATTTAGTTCTCTGTATAATTGGCTGCAATGGCCTGTAATGTTGCTTTTCTGACCTTTTCCGTGTGCGCTGCGTCCCACAAAACGGCGTCAGACTTCTTATCGTAAGCGGCGCGGGCAACGGGTCCTGCAATGGAGATCGGATGCTTTGGATCTGATTTGAAAAGGGCCATATCAATGTCGAGTGTGTAACCCCTTGTCATGGTTCCCTGTGAAAAATCTGTTGCATCAATCTCAACTGTCTTTTGCACGTAGTCGGATCCACCATACCGAATCTGGTACCGGTGAAAAAATGGCAAGGAGAAGCTGTACCTTCCACGGTTGTCGGCATAAATCACGGTGGTCAGGCTATCGTCGGACCAAATTTCCACAGGTAATCCTCCTGCCTGAAATTCTGCCGAATCAGGCAAACTGAGCTGTGTTATGCGTCCTGTCATGTTGATCTGGTTCCACCGAGGGTCTTGAGCCTCAGTTTCGAAGCAGAAAATTAGGGCTGTAAAAAAGAGATAAACACGTGGCATACAGAGAGTTTTTGACATCAGGCTGGTTATACTGTCCTGAGGTCAAAAAGGTTAGCCCTGAGTCACTTCCGCTTTTTGGATGGACGCTCGGGGTCCTCGGCGAAATAGTAGCGCAGGTCAACGGTCAGATAATTGCCGCTGAGCATGTGCTCCAGGCGATACACATTGGTCTTTTCCCGAACCTCTACCTCCGAAAAGCCTATACGGTTGAAAGGGCGGTGATAGGAAAGACCTGCATAGAAATACCCGTTTTCTTTGGTGCGCCACTCAAATCCGTAGTTGGCGAGGAGCGAAAGCTGCAACCTGCCGTTTCTCCATGTTTTCTGGTACAGGTCGTAAATTACCGTATCCCGCCTGGCCTCTCCGAAAGTCTCCACATTCGACGGATACATGTCGAGAGAGAGCCCGCCAGATGCGTTCATCCACAACTCATCCCCCAACTGAACAAAGACCAGTCCCTGAACCGGAATCTCGTATCCGATAAACCGAAAATCCATTTCCTGCCTTCCCGGAAATCCCGCAAGATCGAGTGCGACGCGATAATTGCGCTGAACAAGACAAATACCGGTTTCGAAGCTTATGGCTTTGGTAAATCCTCTTCTGATAACCATACCGAAGTTGTGTCCGAACCGTGGACTGTACTCTGCCGTTAGACCTTCTGAAGACTCAAGTTCGGTAGTGATTCCGAAGTATTTACTTGGAATCATTGGCCGAAACTGGATGCCAAGGGTTGTTACCCCCTGCTGGGCAAAGCCTGCGGCAGACCAAAACAAGAAGCAAATGGCGCTGAAAATGTATGTTCTGATCCCGTTCAATCTCTCCATTCTGTGACATACTCCAATGGCCTTCTGTGACTGGTTGGCCATTCTCCGTCAAAGTAACCCAAATAAACAAGCCCAAGGCACATATCCCGCTCCGAAATACCGAGGAATTCTTTCATTTCAGAGGTGTACATAACAGCGGGAGTTGACCAGAATGATGCGATGCCATAAGCCGTTGCGGTAAGAGTGAGATTCTGGACCGCACAGGCCACCGCTTCAACCTCTTCAACCTCACGGATCTTGCCTGATTCATCCCGTTTCATGCAAACGGCAACAATGCAACTGACATGGCTCAGGCGGGTTTTCATCTTATCATATTTCACCTGGTTGAACTTATCGGCAGGTGTAAGACTTCTGTACAATTCAGGAAGAAAAACGGAGAGTTCATGCAGCGACTTTTCCGCGAAAACAATGAATTTCCAGGGCTGCGTCATGCCATGCGTGGGAGCCCATGTGGCATTGGTCAGCATCAGCTCCACCTGTTCACGGTGTACCTTCCGCTTGCTCATGAGCTCGGGCCTGACAGACCTTCTGTTGCGGATCAGAGATGTAATTTCGCTCAGGTTATATTTCATCGCGTCAAAGCTACATCCGCAGTGCCTATCTGAGTGCAATACCTTTGCGGCCACAGAACAAAAAACCACATGGACTACATCATTACCGGAGCCGGAAGCGGAATGGGCAGAGCAACTGCTGTCACCCTCGCCGAAAACCCCGAGAGCCGGGTGATTCTGATCGGAAGAGATCAGACAAAACTCAACGAAACACTGAGTCTGATGAATCAGCACAGAGGTCATCTCGCCTTTGCATTCGACGTGCGACAGGCCTCCGGGTGGACAAACATGCTTTCCGGAATCAGGGACCTCGATCTGCATGGTCTCTTCGCCAATGCAGGCATTGGTGGAGAAAATCAATATGGAAAGGATGACCGTTGGGATGACATCATTTCCATCAATCTCACAGGTACCTATATCAGTGTTATGGAGTGCCTTCCCTGGCTGAAAAGATGTTCAAGGCCATTCAGGAATATTGTGATTACGTCATCATGTCTCGCCCGCTTCGGGGTACCCAGATATACCGCCTACTGCACATCAAAAACCGGATTGCTGGGGCTTACCCGTTCGCTCGCGGTGGAACATGCGCGCGATGGTATTCTGGTCAATGCCCTTTGTCCGGGATGGGTTCACACGGATATGGCCGTCGCCGGAATTCAGAAACTCGCTGATGCTTCGGGGTCCGATTATCAGGAAGAGTTTGACAGGCAGATGGACTTCGTGCCTACCGGCAAAATTTCCGAACCACAGGAAATAGCCAACATGGTAAAGTTCCTTTTCTCCAATGAGCAGACCTCTATGACCGGACAGGGCATCGACATAAACAATGGATCATACATGATCTGATCAAATGCTTAACTTGTGACGATGAAGAAAGCTCTGCTTGCCCTTTTGATCTTTGTTCCCGGGATTTGCTTCGGACAAACTCCATCCGCAGACTCCGCCATGATCGCCTCCATTTTTTCGGAGGTGCTGGTCAACGGCGAGTGCTATGAAAACCTGAGAGAACTGTGCAAAGATGTCGGGCATCGACTGGCCGGCTCTGAGAATGCCGATAAGGCCATTGCCTGGGGGCAGGATAAGCTGGAGGGCTATGGATTTGACCGGGTATTTCTGATGCC
>JBEAZL010000034.1:0-2504 GCA_041170085.1 Bacteroidota bacterium | reverse complement strand
ATAGTAACATGTTCCTCAAGCCCGCACGATTTGATGGACTGAACCGCACTGTGGTCAATGGCTCCGGTAAGTGTTATTCGGAGAGCCTTCGAGAATCTCTCATCTGTGCGCACAAGATCGCCCAGCACCTTCCAGAGGACTTCCGGATTTTGTGAAGGACTGAGTACACCAATGTATCCGATGTTGAATGTTGTAGGATCATACTGATGTGATACCGGACATTGCTCAAAATCCCGATGGTCGTAGCCATTGGGTATGACGTGTATAGGTTTGTCGGTCCGACTCGAAAACATAGTCTTCATGGTGTTGCCAACCACCACAATACAGTCGGCCTGATTGAGAACACGACGTTCCATGTTCATATGCCGGCGACGCGTGAAGCCGGTAGGCAGGAGGTCGTTGAAGTAGTAGATATCCGTCCAGGGATCCCTGAAATCCGCTATCCAACGGATTCCCGTTTTCTTTTTGATCAGTCGCCCGGCGAGGTGCAGGCTATGCGGTGGACCGGTTGTCACGATGGCTGCATATCCGTGTTGGTTGTGCAGCTTCACGGCGGTTTTCACAGCCCTCCTGACCCAGAATACCCTTGAATCAGGCACGAACAGGTTGCCTCTTATCCATTTCACCAGTTTGAATAAAGCTGACTCCTTTTTCCCGGAGGTAAATCCGATGTTAGCCGTGCCAATGCTCTTTCCGAACCATTTGTTGTAAATCGTATTGGGATCAAAAGCATCTTCTCTGAAAACTGTTATCCCACCGGGGGCCTCATTTTCAAGACTGGCATCTGTAATCTGGTATTCGGGGTTTTTCACGGTCAGAACATGAGGCTCCCATCCGAATTCGGGCAGGTACCCCGACATTTTAAGCCAGCGTTGAACGCCGCTTCCGCCCCCGGGTGGCCAGTAATACGTAATGATGAGTACCTTTTTCATGCCTCTGTCCCGCAAACCTAAGCCTATTTCATATTTCAGGACACGTCATATTGTACAGTATGTACAGTAAGATTTATCTGATTCCGTATGTGTGTATTGTTCAGAGTTCAGCATTTCCAAAACAACATCCTGAATCTCCGCAGTGATGCGGTCAAATGTTTCAGGTTTTGGAAAGACATCGTCCTGATAGGGTTGTGCCATGAAATACTCTTTACTGCTCGTAATGAAACTAAAGATGCCGGCACTCACAGGTTCGTCGTTCAGCGCTATCTCTTTTTTCACCAGCAGCATATACATACAAAGCTGAAGGAGCTTTGATTTTTTCATGATTGAACCATCAGCCAGACATTTGACGTCGTTAGATTCAACTCTTCCTGTCTTGAAATCTATTATCCTGTATCCTGACGGGGTTTTCTCAAGCCGGTCGATAACTCCTTTCAGGACAACTGGTTTTTCCCTACCTTCAATGTTTATCGTGGTTTGCAGAGATGCCTCCAGTGCAATAATGACGGGTCTTTGAGAGGACTCAACCTTTTCGTAGTGCTTTCTTTCGTACCTGATGAAGTTCGTTATCATTTGCTCGATGACCCTGGAAGCAATGTAATTCCTGCCTGTTCCTGAGGCTGCAGTTGAATAATGTTTGTCCAGAAGACGGGTAGTCAGCGGGCTGACTTTTGCGAGCATTTCATCGTAGTCGCTGTTTTTCGGAAAGCTATTGATAAACGGCTTGTACAACTCTTCCAGAATGCCATGTGTTATGGTGCCAAGTGTGGATGGTTTCATAGATTCTTCCATCTCCGGCGGCTCATAGAGTCGAAGCAGATTTTTGAAATAAAAATCAAGAGGGCACTGATTCCAGGTATTGATTGCGCTCGCCGAGATTCCCTTTTCGAGGATGGCATCAAGTGTCTTGCGCGTTTGGTCATCCGCCCGGAATACCTGAGCTTCCGTCAGGCTTGCACTTCTGGCCGCATTCTGCACCTTCTCTACGTCAGTATTGGGGCACAGGTGTTTCGTTTCATAAATCAACTGAATGAGGTATCTGCTCATTTCCTTCTGGCCAATCGTGCCTCCGGCAGTGCTGTATGTGATATCGGCCTGACGGGCTCTCTGCAGCAAACGGTAGAACAGCCATGCCTGAAGCTGCTCTTCTTCCTCTGCCAGGGGCAACCCGAAAAGTCGTCTTATCTCGAAAGGTATGATGGTGCTCGCGGCGCGGGTAGAGGGCAGAAGTCCTTCATTGGCACCGATTATAATCACACGATCAAAGTCGAGGTTAATTGTTTCGCTCAGATGCAGAATGGACAAACCTGGTTGATCAGCACGTAACAACGGAACCTTCTTCTGTGCGGCCATTCGCCCGAAAATCCATCCGAAAGAGTTGGGATCATCGGCTACATTGAATCTTGATATCCATGAAACGGATTCATCTACAGCTTCGGCAGCGAGACTGATCAATTTTCTCTGAAAATTCCTCTTTTCATATCCGTCAAGCTTTTCCAGTAGTTCCAGCAGGTGGTTACCGAGAGAAATACCGGATTGAGAGTTGGAGAAAAACGGGGCGAGAAGCCC
>JBEAZL010000033.1:0-6317 GCA_041170085.1 Bacteroidota bacterium | reverse complement strand
TTTGCACCCTCACAGGGGTGTCCCGTTAACGCGGGACTGAGATGATACCCTTCGAACCTGGGCGGGTAATGCCGCAAAGGGAGTGAAGAGTCGAGATACTGGAAGAGTCTGCCTCTGGATTTTTCCGCATACCCAAATGCGAATGCCATGAATGCAAGCAGACTTGTATTATTTGTCTTTTGTTGTTTATCTCTCTATACCTCCGCACAGAATGTGCTGCGCGGAACAGTTACTGACAGCAACGACAAAGCTGTTCCAAAGGCTGTCATCAGAATGCTAACGTCTGAAAGGGTTGCTGTTTCTGATACAGCCGGTTCGTTCGCTTTTCCTGATATAAGTCCGGGAATACACAGTTTAGCCGTATCGGCCGGAGGGTTTCGGGATACGTTGTTGTCTTGCACGGTTCCGCAGATCTACGATTTAAGTATCGTTCTAACCCGAAGTTCCACAGCCATTCAGGATCCACTCAATCTTCAGGAATTGTTACAGCATGGACTCCTCCTCAAGACCCTGGTGTTCGACCATACCTACAACAATACTCCCGTGCCGCGGACAAGACTGAATGCGAGTGATATTGAAAAATGGAATTCAGGACAGGATATGCCCTATATCCTGCGCAATGCTCCATCCACGGTAGTGACCAGCGATGCGGGAAATGGTGTTGGATACACGGGCATGTGGATACGTGGCAGCGATGGATCAAGAATCAATGTTACCGTGAACGGAGTAGCCCTCAACGATGCAGAATCGCAACAGGTTTTCTGGGTGGATCTGCCCGACGTGGCCAGCACCACAGACCGCATCGAGATTCAACGCGGAGTGGGTTCATCAACCAATGGCACCGGTGCATTTGGTGCCACCATCCGACTCGACACCGAAGATGCTTCTCCTTCTCCGTATGCTCAGATTGTCAATGCGGGTGGTTCATTCAATACATGGAAGCACAATGTTCAATTCGGCTCCGGACTGATCGACGACCATTGGTCAGTAGAAGGTCGGCTTTCCAGAATTACCTCGGATGGTTATATCGACAGGGCATCATCCAGACTTAGCTCTTACCATCTGTCCTCGATGTTTCGCGCAGGAAAGTCGACCCTCCGTCTGATGAGCATGGGCGGACATGAACGTACCTATCAGTCGTGGTATGGCACTCCTCAGTCCAGAATTGAGAATGATATAGAAGGGATGCTGACACATGCTGCGAACAACGGTTATACGGAAGCTCAAACTGCCAATCTGCTCAACTCTGGTCGCACATACAATTATTATCTGTACGAGGATCAGGTTGATGACTATACCCAAAACCATTATCAGCTGCATCTGGATCATGTTTTCAGCAACGTGCTGAAAGGAAAGATCACCGGCTTTTATACACGTGGTTTCGGCTACTACGAGCAGTTTCGCGAAGGAGACACGTTTTCTGAAATCGGACTTGATGATGTGCCCATTGCTTCAACCATCGTGTCCGCGGATACTACTGATGAAGAGGGCAATTTGTTTTCACAGGACTTTATTGATGAGTTTACGCAGGATGATGCCTCATATGATTTCATTGTGCAGACCGACGAGAACGGAGATACGCTCACCGATGCCAATGGCAATGCACTTCTCGCAGCCAGTGCAAAACTTACGCAGACCGACTTGGTTCGTCAGCGATGGCTGGATAATCATTACTACGGTACGCTGGCAACAATTACATACAGCAAGGGTGGATTGCGCGAACTCACAGGAGGTGTGAATCTCGCCACCTACGACGGTGCACATTATGGCAAGCTGGTGTGGATGGAACATGCTACAGTGCCGACAGGTTACAGGTTTTATGAAGGGACAAGCCTGAAGCGGGATGCTGCGGCGTTTGTGAAAGGGGTATTCGCATTTCCCTGTCGCCTGGAGATAACAGCTGATATGCAGCTTCGACAGGTCAATTATGTTACATCAGGTTCTGATGTGGATCTCAGGTATTACGATGTGAATGACGACCTCCTGTTCTTCAATCCTAAACTCGGTGTAGCATTTTCCAGAAATCTGAATGTCTATTATGCATCTGCATCTGTGGCTAACAGAGAACCCTCGAGAAGCGACTACGTTGATGCACCTCAGGGTGTAATTCCCAAGCATGAGTCTATGCTCGATCTGGAAGGTGGTTTCAGGCATTACAATCCGGAAGGTATTTCGTGGAATATCAACGGGTACGCCATGTTGTACCGCAACCAGCTCGTTCTGACCGGTGAGCTTAACGATGTGGGTGCACCTATCCGCACGAATGTTCCGGAGAGTTACCGCGCAGGCATTGAATCGGAGATTTATACGAAGGTGGCACGTCATTTTACCCTAAGCGGAAACCTGACCATCAGCCGCAACCGCATTGTGGAATTCAATGAGGTGATATACGACTATACCACCGATTTCGATGTTGTGACCAACAAGTTCAGCAACACCGATATTTCCTTCTCGCCCGGAATCATTGCGTCTCTCGAAGGGATGTATTCACGAAAATGGACCAATGGAAATCAGTTTCAGGCTGGCATCGTAGTGAAGCATGTGGGCAAACAATATCTCGACAATACATCCAATGCCTCGCGCATGCTCAGCGATTACACAGTGGCCGACGGACTGATTCACTACGAGTTCGCAATGGCGGAGACATCGAGAGCATCTGTGGGTTTACGCGTGATGAACTTGCTGAACAGGAAGTACTCGGCCAATGGCTATACGTATTCTTACATCTATGGAGAAACCATTACCGAGAATTTCTTCTACCCGCAGGCCACGCGTTACTTCATGCTTGAAGCGGCGCTGACATTCGGTAAATAAATGCTTATGCAGTTCGAACCGCCGACCAGGAGAGGGCGGGAAGGAGATCGGGATTTTCTTCGAAGGCTGTTCCGATGACTACGATATCGGCGCCTGCACTCCATGCATCCTCCGCTGTTTCGGCATTGCGTATGCCGCCACCCACCATCAGAGGAGTGTTCACAGCCTTGCGAACTGATCTGATCATCTGAGGGCTCACGCTGAGTTCAGCGCCGCTGCCTGTATCCAGATATATGCAGCCGAGGCCCAGCATTTCACCAGCCATGGCTGTTGCTGCTGCTATTCCAGGCTTATCATGAGGAATGGGAAGCGTACCACTGATGTATGAAGCTGTGGTGGGCTTGCCACCGTCGATGAGCATATAACCCGTTGGTATGGCTTCGAGATTGTGCTCGCGAATAGCTGGTGCAGCCATGACGTGCTGCCCGATGAGCAGTTCAGGATTGCGGCCTGAGATCAGACTAAGAAATAGTATGGCATCAGCATCGGGTGAAACCTGCTGAGCGCTTCCGGGAAAAATAACGACCGGTTGTTTTACGCGGCTTTTAACATCGCGCACACAAGAATTAAAGTGGTCAGTAAGCAAAAGGCTCCCGCCAACCAGAATCAGATCTACGCGAGACTTACTGATAGCGTCCAGGGTATGATCAAGACGCTGCCGGTCGGACATGATATCCGGATCGATGAGCACAGCGAGCCACTTCGCGCCCGACGAATGTGCCTTTCGAAACTGATCCAGAATGCCCATAGCGACAAAGGTACAGCAAAGGCCAGTATATCTGAAAGCCCCGTTGGAGCGGAGTTTTTGTACCTTTTTTAAAACTGCGTTTTACTAACATGGGGGCGTTGACTTTTTTGAAAAGATGCATCTCGTCGCATGGGCTGCGCGACGTTTCTTAGTCACTTCAAAAAGCAGGGTTCAGTTCCCTGCTGTCAAGCCAACTTTAAGAATTCGTAAACACTACGCCACATGTTCGAAAACCCGCTGCGCTTCAACCTCCCCACGGACAGCTCATCCATCATTAAAGTGATCGGTGTGGGCGGTGGAGGATCCAATGCCGTTAACTATATGTACGAGCAAGGGATCAAAGGCGTTGACTTCATTGTATGCAACACAGACGCTCAGGCTCTGGACAAAAGTCCGGTGCCATATAAAATTCAGCTCGGTGCCACCCTCACAGAAGGTCGCGGAGCGGGATCAATCCCCGAGGTAGGCCGCAACGCCGCCATCGAGAATCTGGACGATGTGATGACCATGATCGCTGAGAACACGAACATGATATTCGTGACAGCAGGTATGGGTGGTGGTACAGGAACCGGAGCAGCTCCGGTCATTGCCCGTGCTGCCAAGGAAAAGGGAATTCTCACCGTAGGTATCGTGACGGTACCTTTCCTGTTCGAAGGAAAGAAGAGAAATACACAGGCTGAGTCAGGTATCCGCGAGATGCGCGAGGCTGTTGATACCCTGCTGATCATTCGCAATGACAAGCTCCGCGAACTCTATGGCAACCTGACCCTGAAGCAGGCGTTCAGTCATGCTGATGAGGTGCTCTGCACTGCTGCGAAAGGCATTGCTGAAGTGATTACCCTTACCGGCACTGTGAACGTAGATATGAACGACGTGAAGACTGTGATGCGCAACAGCGGTGTTGCCATCATGGGAAGCGGAAGAGCAAGCGGTGAAGGTCGCGCACAGCGCGCGGTTCAGGTGGCTCTCGAGTCGCCGCTGCTGAATGATAACGATATCCACGGTGCTAACTTCATCCTGCTCAACATCACTTTCGGCAGCGATGAACTGCTGATGGATGAGATTGCAGAAATTACTGATCATATTCAGGCGCAGGCTGGTCAGTCGGCCGAAGTGATCTGGGGCTACGGCTCAGATGATACGCTTGGAGAAGATATCTGTGTAACGGTAATCGCTACCGGATTCAGGGCCAAGAATGTTGAATACACCTTGCCTGAAGAACAGCCTGAGCAAAAGAAAGTATGGCTCGATACCCAGGTTACAGAAATCACTTCTAAGGTTGAAAAGCCCACACAGGCACCTGCCCCTTCACCAGTGGTTAATGAAGTGAAGTCAGAAGAGCCTGTTGCTGACGAACCATTCTTAAGGGTTGTAGAACAGTCACGTGAGATTGAATTCGAATTTCCACAGCCTGCCAGCACACCTGCCCCTCAGGCATCGCTTTTCGAGTCTGAAGAGGACGAATTGCCGGAGGTGAGCGAGTTGAAATTTTCGGCCCAGAATGTTGAGTCAGAAGAGAAGGTTTATTTCAGCCTCACCACTGAGGAGCCGCAGGCTGTAAGTCCAGAGGTTCCTTCAGACAGTCTTCCTATCCGCGAGGATGAAGGTGCTCCTGATCGCCCTTCCCGCACTGAGCTCATGGCCCGCAACAAGGAACGTGAAATGCGTATCCGCGAGTTTACACACAAGATGAAGACTCCTGGTGGTCTGAATGAAATGGAAAGCGAACCAGCCTTTATGCGCCGCAAGGTTTCTCTCGAGAACGCCGCCCGCAGCTCAGAATCGCAGGTATCGCGTTTCTCGCTCACAGAAACGACTGACGAGAATGGTCAGAAGAAAACAGAGCTGCGCGAGAACAATCCTTTCCTGCACGACAACGTTGATTAATACGGATTTGTCCGGTTTCATTCTCCAGAAACCGGTATAAAGAAAAAGACCGCTTTAGCGGTCTTTTTCATTTCAGGGATATAACATCAATTCTATTTGACCATCAGCTGTTGTGTAACAATACCATGACTGGTTTCGAGAACGAGGTTGTACACGCCCTGCGACAGTCCTGAAGCATCGAAGAAGAATTTCTTCTCGCCCTCAGGGAAAGCGCCAGAATGAATGGTCAGAACGCGCTGCCCAAGCATATCGGTCAGATATAAAGAACCCTGAGCTGATTCAGTGAACAACACCGGAACCACTGTGATGGCAGCGGCAGGGTTTGGATAGACTTTGCCAAAATCAAATCCAGCCGGATTGTTTACGCTGACTGTCTCACCAAGTACATTGAATTTCCAGTAGCCATCTGGCGCAGTCATCGGACGCACCTGCACTTTGCCGGTTGTGGCTTCGCCTCTTACATAATAGTAAACCGTGGTGCCGAAATCCTGAGCCGGAATCGCACCTGTCCAGATGTCGTTTCCTGCATCTGTCATAGCCACCTCGGTGTATGAGCCATTGATATCGGTTTTCCAGAAGAGGCTCGCATTGGCAATACCGTCGCGGTGTTTGATATACGCATTTACGATGTATGGATTCACATTGTCTTCGGTGTCGGGAAGTGCCTGGTGACTGATGAGCATAGGATCTTCAACACCAACTGCGTGTGTAATGCAGTGTATTGCTCCACTGGCCGCTATGATTACTTCGGGATTATCGTCGCAGTCGATACCTACAATTTCATACCCTGGCAGGGCTTCTTCCCAGATGGCCAGTGCCTCCGGATCCGAGTTATCGTTGTACACAGGAAGCAACACTTTCTTATTCA
>JBEAZL010000032.1:0-3156 GCA_041170085.1 Bacteroidota bacterium | reverse complement strand
AACATTCACATTCATTTCACCAGTGCGAGTCAACTGGACATGATCATTACCGCTGCAGCTATAAACGAAATCTATGACCTCATCAAGGTCGACTATTACGTGCAAAACCAGGATGCCATTTATGACTCACTGCGCAAGAAGGCATCTGATCTGATTAAAAAGCGGATAGCGCAATACACAGATCTCGGCGTGGCCATGGAAGGTCAATGGCGCCTGGCAGCTGACCAGACAGGTGTATTCTTTCCATTAGACAGGTATACTACTTATACAGCTCGAGGCGGAGTATCGCTCGAAGCTGCCAAAAAGAAGACCATAACAGAAGTCAAGAAACCCACTACTGCTTTCTACAACAAAATTCCATACACCGGATACGATATAGTCATCAATCCGGAAATAGTAGAACCAGCAGTTCAATACACTTACAACCTTCAGGTTCGTTTCACCATAGAAAAGAAACCAGAAAAGAAGGAAGAGCCGGTCAAGCAGGTGACAACGGAATACCGTTACATACTGGTCACCCCTGAGGGCAACACCAAAGAACTTCCGACGAAATAACAACGTCTGTATATCCACAAAATAAAAGAGCCGGAATTGCTTCCGGCTCTTTTTATATTATATCTGGAGTTCTTACTCGATAACAACTTTGCTTATGGCTGTGCCCGAAGTTGTAGTCACTTCGATGGTATAAACACCTTTGGCAAAATTGTCAGCATTAATTCTCAGCTGATTTGTATTCACTGATTGCTGGTTCCACACCATTTCACCCACGATACTGAACATCCTTACCTGTTGAATTGGTTCTGATGTGTTGATCATGAATTCTGAAGTGGCCGGATTTGGATAGATATGCATTCGCACTTCTTCCATTTCGGTAACACCTACAAAGATCTGGGTAACTTCAAGACAGAATGTTCCTGTGGTGTTGTCGCCGCCGAAATCAACATAATTAAAGCCATCCACTACTACGTAGTAAGTTGCTCCGTCTGCAGTCTCGATATCTACACCTGACCAGTAATTTCCATCATCGAAATTGATGTCGTCGTTACACGCCACCAGGGCCAGATTGCCGCAATCATCTCCCTGATAAACCGCCATTTGGGTATCGCTGTTTTCAAAGCTACCTGATCCGTTGCAATCGCCGGTGGTGATGTTGTACCACTCTCCGGTACCTTCAAAAGTGAACCATACGGTGTTGTCTACCTGATAGTCCAGACCATTGGCCTCATCAGTATCTATCCAGCAGCCATCTACTCCGTCGAGATCTTCAGTTCCGGTAGCACCTTCGTTGGTAAATTCAGAAGAGAGGATTGTCTCATTCAGACCACCGTCAAAAAGGTTATTTACATCAGATGCATCTATACACATATCATTGTCCGGACCGACAGATTCACATGGATTACCGGGAAGGTTCAACGCACATGCAAGCCTTGGAGCCGCGTACCACTGAATGGTGTCGCAGAACGCACGTCCCTTTTCAGGAGACATATCGGGGTTGGTGGCGAGGCCATTGGCGTTATTCGGGTTATCAGAAGCCCACCACTCCCATGGCGCGCTGTCAGCTTCCTGTCCGGCCGGACGCACAAGTGGGTACAGCCCGAAATAACCATCGTTATTGAGGTTTGCACCATCAGTATATACTTGTCCGGGAGCATATGTTTCAGCCATTTCAAAAACGCTGTTGTTTCCAAAAGCATTGGCAGCGGACTGCACAGAATAGCTTCCGCTAACTTCCACAACAGGAAGGTTAACTACAGGAACAATTACAATTCCATCCTGATATGGAGCAAAAGGGTCTGAGGGTGCGTGGAATGAAATCATTGGAACAGAACCATCCTCAAGCCAGGAAATATCTCCCATGGCACCACCCATATTCACTGCCACATTGAAATCCGACGAATATCCTATGTGATTTGGGTAACAAAGCGTGTCGCTGTCGAGCGGATTGATACCATAAGATGTTCCGTAGATATCGCCATTCACTGATTCGATTACCATTGGAATCGGGAAACCCTGTGGTTCCCAGATGAACTTGTCGATGGTGGCGATGTCTTCAATATAATCATTGATAGTGGATGCGGCAAAGGCGATATAGCCTCCGGTACCCTGACCCCAAACCGCGATTCTCGACTCGTCGATTCCAAAAGGATTGCTCTCTTCAGCAACGGTCTTTCTGAAATAACGAACTGCTGTGCGGCAATCCTGAACGCCTCTGTAGGCAGCGTTAATAAGGGTATAAACGCGCTCATCCTGAGTAGATGCTATCGGGTTCCAGCCCAACCTGTAGTCGCATGATGCAACCACATATCCCATTCGGGCCAGTCGGGAACATAATTCAACCGCCGTTGAATCTGTCCTCAGTCCTCCGGGTCCACCATTTTGTGGGTGTGGCAAGAAATTACCAGTGTGGAAATACAGAATAAGAGGACGGGAAGTTTCAGTATCACCCGATGGTTCGTAGACATCCATAATCAGATCTTCCGGAATAGCTTCTCCGAAAATACCGTAGGCAATCACAGTTGCATTCATGCCGTACTGCACACCGGTAGTAACTTCAACTTCATCAAAAATCTCTTCGAGATAACGCTGTGAGAACACGGCGCAACTCAGCGTCATTGCCAACAATAATGTAAAAAGGTGCTTCATGATAATGGAATGTTTTGTTTTCGATTTATTCCCTATCAAATATAGCTAATCCATACAATTCAGTTCCGTTGTGTACAAAATACATTTAACCCGACAGTGCTCATAAATTCTGAGATGAACTAAATCATGGATTAAACTCATAGAGAAATGACACGAAGGCCATTCTGCCAATGGCGGGGCCGCCATAGGTTTGAATACGCATGTTGTTCAGCAGGTTCGAACATCCCAGCTTGATATTGGTGCGGATTGCAGCCACATTCATGTTCACCTGTGCATCGACCATGTCGTAGGTCGGAACAAATCCGGTAAACTGTGGCGAACCTTCGAAGAGGAAGCCCTGAACCCATTTATAATTCACAGAAAATCCCCATGTATTCGCATTCAGTGAGGATACCTTCATATCCCTTCCGCTGAAGGTGATATTGTATTTGTGCTCCGGTGTATTGAACGCTGGTATGATGGGGTCATCGGGATCTGATTTGAGGAGCTTATTCCAGGAATAGTTACCCGCTA
>JBEAZL010000031.1:0-3523 GCA_041170085.1 Bacteroidota bacterium | reverse complement strand
TAAACCGGTCCCTGAACGGTATAGGTAGCGAATACCTGAGGGATGTATGGAACTCCAAGGTCATCAAGAAGGGCAATTCCTGAACCATCGTTCACGCTCCATTCTCCAAAACCGAGATTGTCATTGTCACACTGAGCAGTAGTCTGCACAAGTACACCCTCCCACACTTCGTCATTGACTGCGAATGTAGAGAGCAATTCATGGGCAGGAAGCACATTGCTTGAGGATACAATCGTTACGATTGGTGATGTGATCAGTGTAAGACTGAACGACTCGGTCACAATACCATCAATGTTAACCTCATCGCCCACTGTAACTCCGGATCCACTAACCCAGATTCCACTGTTAGGTCCGTTGCCGTCCTGGATTGTGTAAAGGTTCGCAGCAGGGAAAATACAAGTTACAATACCAGAAGTAGAGATGTATGATCCTGTTGCAACGATGCCGGTTTGTATTTCAACAATGGTGGCAGGTGTAGGAATTGGAGGAGATGAGTTTGCAGCTCCGGGTGTTCCGTTAGCTACATATGACGCCTGCCAGTTGGCAGGAATGCTGTTGTCAAGGTTGGTAGCTATCAGTTCCAGTGAAGGACATCCTCCGTCTGGCTGGGTTGGATAGGGAGCAACATCTCCGTATGTCACCTGATCAACAATAAGACTGGCGGGGTGATTGAGTACAATAGTTTCACTGGTGTTGTTCAGGTCACCAGAGTTCCATTGAATTACCTGATATCCAAAACCTGTATATGAAGCGGCGTTCTTGGCCAGAATGATATATTCTCCGGCACCGATGGTAACACCGTTAAATGTGTGAACAATTGCATTCGAAACAGTATATCCTGTCAGGTCTACTGCTGATCCTGATGCATTGTAGAATTCTATAAACTCGTACAAAAGGTCATCGCCCTGCGCTGTGCAAGGGTTGTAGTGAATCTCATTGATGATAATCTCTGGCAATGAGAGAATACATGAGCCATCATCAATGGTGGCGATAGGGTCATAGTTCAGAGCCAGAGGATCAGTGCAACCCTCATATACGCATGAGCCGTCGTCTGTGGTAGCGGCAGGGTTGTAGTTGGCAGCAGTTGGGTCCGTGCAACCTGGCACACTCACTGAAAGGTCATAAACCGAAAGAAGGTCAAACGCAAATTCTTCGGCTCCTGAATTGCTCGAACAACGGAGGCGGATTTGAAGAGAACTTCCGGTTGCAGGAATATTGGCAGTAAACAATTGGAAAGTCGGGTTCAATTGAACGCCCTCACCTAAACCATCAAGGTTGGTGTCGTGATACAATCCTGTGTTGGTTCCGGTAGTCAGAGAGGCAAATTGCATCACCTTTACCCAACCCGCTCCGTCGACATTGTACTGAACATATAGTGTATCAGCAAAGTCCCAGCCTCCGCCTGTGTTCCCAGTGGCAAAAAGACCACGGAATTCAAGGTTGGTTGCACCTGAAATATTGATAGGCGAAAAGGTAATTACCTTGTAGGCAAGGGCATCACCAAGATTTGGAGCTGTAACATCATCCACATCCTCTCCGGCCCAGAAGAATGAACCGTCCTGTCCATTATATGCCCCTGAAGTATTCGAGATATTCGAACCATTGGTACGGGTGAAAAAATCGTTGGCAGTGTTCAGGAATGTGTTCGAGACGGTATAGTTTGTACCGAGTCCGTCCACCTCAAAACTCTCCGACCAAAGCTGCGCTGTTGCATTGCTCCAGATGGTTGTCAGAACCAAAAAGGCAGCAACGGCTTTCATCATTTTAATCATGCTGATTGCGGTTAATAGATTGTGTTGAATTTGCTGGTTTTTACTTTGTTACATCTGCCTGCGCGGATGCAAAAAGCGGATGCAAATGTACATGCCTCAAGACCAGTGAAGGAATAAATGCAAAGATTTTAAATCACAAAATTTTGTACTCATGTTTGCTTAACCATGACGTAACACAGCGTTCTATGCCATAAACCAAAACACCCCTCGTTGTGGAGGGGTGTTGTAGCTACAAATGTTTGTAAATCAGATAAATAGCCTTATATTTTCTGTAGTTGCGCCGTTGCTATTCCTTTATTCGAATAGGCAGTGACCTGATATTGCCCCGGGGCAAGAAGGCTGAGGTCGAGGTTCATGGTTTTTTGTCCATTTGCTTTAAAACGTCTTACGGTTTGTCCGAAAACGTTGCTCACCACAATCTCATTGAACTCTTCTTGCCAGGAAATGGTTACCTGATCATTCGCAGGGTTTGGGAACATCCGGAGGCTTGATGTTTGCGACAGCTCTGAAATGCTGATGTAATTCATGGAAATCTCCATGGAGTATGTGTCTGTACATCCTTCAGCTCCTGTAACGGTCAGTGTTATGGTCACAATCGGATTTTGCACGAGAAAGTCAAAATCATAGGTGTGTGCCGGATTTTCATCAAAAGATGTTGTTCCGTCGCCGAAATTCCAAACGTATAAGGTGCCGTCTGAACTTTGATTCAATGGTTCAATGTTCACGTCCTGACCATCTCCGAAATCATATGCGTTGTCCATAGTGAAATAGGCCACGACGGGTTCTGAGAAATCATTCATGTAACGCGGTAACAACTGATAGCCCGAATCATATGGTTCGGATGAATCAAATTGACCGCCAATGCCTGCCACTGAGAAGTGGCCTTGTGGAGCTGATGTCCCGAAGATATCTGTGTCTTCATCTATGCGGACTTCCCATGTTTCCTGACCATCGGTAACCTCAACATTGAAGCCCGGTGATACGTTGGTCCATTGCGCTTCATCCACAAGGGTGATACATTTCAGTTCAACAACCTGACTTTCGGTGAGCTCATTCAGCTCATTTACTATCTCAGGATCATTGATATCATTCCCCTGACTCAGCAAAAGAAACGACTGTGGTTCAATCTGGGTAAGTCCACTGAATTGGGTGATAACACCGCTGATCTGCACTTCATCTCCTTCGGTGACAGTGTAGCCGAAATTGTCGTCTCCCGAGAAGACATTGATACCATCTGTAGCATCGATAAGTGTGAACTGAAAGCCCTGTGGATATGTGTTGAGACCATGAACAATACCTTGCAGGGTGCACAGAACCCCCAAACTGTCAGCTACACCATTCTCGGTCGTGCCGCTGATCTGATTGATGTAATAGAATGGGATCACAAAGTCGTTCGGCAGAATCGTAATGGTTTGAGTGGTCTGAAGCAACGTGACTTCGCTCAATGTTACCAATTCCAATTGTATGCTTTCAGAAATCTCTTCGAATTCATCATCCGTAATCGGCACCTGTATGGTCTGTGGGTTTGTTTCACCGGCGGGGAAGGTGAGGGTAACCGGAAATGGATTGTTGAAGTCTTCACCTGATGTTGCACTGCCGCCTGTATAGTTGACAGTTACCTCAACGTCGTACAGGGGATTGAAAATGTTGACCGTCACGTTGACGCTTCCGATATTCTCCTGAACATTCTGCGCAGCTGCGCTGAAACCGATCTGTGGTGTATTGAGGAATTCGCAACCGAGAAATGAGTG
>JBEAZL010000030.1:0-9139 GCA_041170085.1 Bacteroidota bacterium | reverse complement strand
ACCTTCATATCCCTTCCGCTGAAGGTGATATTGTATTTGTGCTCCGGTGTATTGAACGCTGGTATGATGGGGTCATCGGGATCTGATTTGAGGAGCTTATTCCAGGAATAGTTACCCGCTATCATATAATACTTACCCACATAATAATTGAAACCCACAGCGATGCCCTGCGTCTGAACTGTATTGCGCGAATTCGCTGAATAACGGAATGCCTGAAAATCTGTAACTAGTCCCGTGAGGGTATCAGCTTCTACGTTGAGTCCGATATTATATCCGATGAAATTCTCGTACGAACTGAAATAATACACCCCGTCAAAATAGAGTTTCTCAGTAAGTGATGCCCGGTAGCCGATTTCAAATGTTTGGACCTCCTCTGGCTGGATGGCGTTGATCGAGAAGTACTCGAGTGTATCGGGGTTTTGTGTATCGCGGAAGAGATTAAAGGATTCAACTGAGATCAGGCTGTCTGCTCCCTGGAGATTTCCGCTCAGGATAGCCGGACCAACATTCAGGTATAAGTACTGATCGGCGAGAGTGGGATTTCGGAAGGCCGAAGAGAATGATACCCGGGCATAATGATTCTTCTTCGGTGAATACACTACTGAAGCAGCAGGTGTAAATATCCTGTCGAAGTTTTCATTCTTATCTGTGCGAACCGTCGCTGTCAGAATCATCCTGTCCTCAAACAACTTCTCTTCGATACCGAAATACAAACCATATTCCCTGTTGGTGATACTCGTGCCTGCGGTGTCGCTGAAAATGGTCCCGTCGCTATCGGGAGTGTATAGCCTGCCGCTGGCACCTATTCTCACTTCATCAAATAGGAGGTCTTGAAATTGATATTCAGCCTGTGCATTGTACAATGCTGATTTATCATAGAACCTGGTACCACCCTCACCTTCGTTGTTCTTCAACGATGTCAGGCGCTCAAACTCACTCTGAAAGGCTTCACTTCCGGGAGCGAGGTAGCCAAGCGTACCGATTCCCGGGACATTGCCATTACCGTTATTCGTCCAGTTCTCAACCAGAGAATGCCAATACATCAGACTATCATGATATAGTGCAGTCCAGGATGCAAGTGAATCGTAGTCGTAAGGCAGATAAAATGTTGTTGGATCAAGAGGATTGAAATCAGGATTAAATACCAGACCCGGATAACCTGTGTCGTCAATGCGGGGATCGATGCTATCGTTCCAATATCTCAGATACACCTTTGCCCAGTCGTCATCTCCCCTGGTATTATCGAGCATTTTCAGTGCTGTTGCGTATGGATCGTAACTTCTGCCAGCATCTTCATGAGTAGCGTAAACCCGCACGAAGTACTTCTCTTTCTTGCGCAACTCAACCCTGTTCTGTACAAAGAAAATATCGCGAAGACTGAAACGGTTATCTCCCTGATAAACCGTTGTTCCCGTACCCACATTGGTGGCAAATATCAATTCTGGTGAATCATACGCCAGGCTTGGTTTGAGCCTGACATGAAAAGCTGCATTGGCCTTGAGATTTCTTGTCCTGTAATCCACCAGATCAACTTCTTTATAACCGGTGCGGTAAAAGGTTCCGATACCTCTGTACGTCCATGGCTGTCCGCCAGAAAAATCCATTGCCGGGAAGTATTCATCCCCATAGGTATTGACCGCATCGAACCTACCCGGGTTACTGGCAGACTGATCTGAATTATATACCGGATCATAATTGGTCGCTTCCCAATCGTAGGCGTGGAAGTAAAAGAAATTCAGCTTGTATGAGAAGACAGGATCTCCATCCTTGTTGTCAAACGACTCTGCCCAACGAAAACTGTGTTCGAAAAGCCTTCGTTCTCCCATCTTGAAAGAATACTGAAAACCCGGAAAAAAGAACGGGTTCTTTGACTCCATATTAATCACGCCGTTGAAGGCTCCGGGTCCGAAATAAGCTGAGCTCGCACCGGCCACAATGTCCACACCCTTCACATCCAGGTCGGGTACACCCAGAAAATTTCCCAGTGAAAAATTCAATCCCGGGGATTGATTATCCACGCCATCAATCAACTGAAGTGTGCGAACCGGCGAGGTTGAATTAAAACCCCGGGTATTGATAATTCTGAATCCAAGACTGGCAGAAGTGAGATCCACACCCTTCAGACTGCCCAGAGATTCATAAAAAGATGCGCTGGGGGCTTCCTTGATCGCAATCTGATCCATGGTTTCGACACTCAATGGATTCTGTTTTGTCTTTTCAGTGATTCGATCCGCGACAATAATAACTGGTCCGAAGATCTTGTCCTTTTCTTTCAGCTGGATTTTGAGCACATCATCGCTCTTCACCGTAAGTTCTTTCTGCTCGTAGCCAGTGTACTGCACCAGGATGACGACCGGAAATTTTTCTACGGCAAGTCTGAACTCTCCGTCGAAGTCGGTTACTGCACCTGTAGAAGAGTTCTTGATGCTGACAATAGCCGAAATGAGCGGCTCACCGGTTCTCTCATCTGTGACAACACCACGAAGGGTATGCTGAGCAATAACGGTCTGAATAAGCAATACACAAGAGAGCAAGCTCACAATCCTACGAGAAGCCATGATATACAGGTCAGATATTCCTGCAATCTATGAAAAAGGAACTCACGTTCAGAAAAGCGACGGAAACCTTTCGGGATTTGATTCGTGCATGATGGCGTATGCAGCCTCAAAAATATCCTCGGCGCTCGGCTTGCTGAAATAATCTCCGTCAGTCCCGTAGGCAGGCAGGTGAGCCTTCGCTGTGAGGGTTCTCGGATCACTGTCGAGATGTCTGAAGATATGCTGCCTGTTGATGAGTTCATCCAGTATATAAGCAGCAGCTCCGCCCGGTACATCCTCATCGACAACAAGCACCCTTCCTGTCTTCGAAACAGAAGCTGCGCAGATATGCTTGATATCGAAAGGAAGAAGAGTTCTGATATCAACAAGTTCTGCCTGAATACCCGCCTGAGCAAGCTGTTCGCATACCTGGGCACAGATATTCAAAGTGGATCCATATGAAATGATGGTGAGGTCATCTCCGTTTCTCAAAACCTCGGGAATGCCCAGAGGAATTTTAAACTCTCCGAGATTTGACGGCATGCGTTCCTTCGAACGGTATCCATTCAGACATTCAATGACGATAGCCGGATCATCGGCGGCAAGAAGGGTATTGTACATCCCTGCTGCCTGAGTCATATCGCGGGGTACGCACACATACATTCCGCGAACAGAGTGAATGATTGAACCCATGGGTGAACCGCTGTGCCATATTCCCTCAAGCCGGTGTCCGCGTGTTGAAATGATGGCAGGAGCCTTTTGTCCTCCTTTGGTCCTGTACAACACCGAAGCAAGGTCATCGCGCATGATCTCCAGTGCGTAGAAAAGGTAGTCCAGATATTGAATTTCAGCCACAGGACGGAGACCTCTCATTGACATACCTATGGCCTGACCAACAATAGTAGCTTCGCGAATACCTGTATCACTGATCCTCAGTTCACCGAATTTTTCCTGAAGGCCTTCATACGTCTGATTCACGCCACCAATCTTTCCGACATCCTCACCGAAAATCAGCACTTCGGGCCTGCGTTCGAGTACAATATTCCAATTGTCGCGAAGCACAACCCTTCCGTCCACCATCGGGGCATCTGCATCAAATACAGGAGGCACCTCTGTCACCCGCAGTGCACTTCTTCCATCGTTCGAGTAGAGGAACGAACTATAACGATCATAGACAGAATCGTTTTGTTCCCTCAGCCAGCTTCTTATCGGATCTGCAACCTTTCCACCCTCACCGGCAGTGATGCGCAGTGCTTTGCGCACTGCTGCGAAAATATCTTTGCGTATGGCTTCCTTTTCGCGCGAAAGTGAATCAGCAAGCGCCTGTATTTCGGTGGCATTCCCGGAGTTTGATGCAACTTCACGCAGGAGTGCAATCGCAGATTTTGCATCGCGATCAATGTCCTTACGGAATTCTGCCCAGGCAGTCTTCTGCTCTGCCCTCACATACAATCTTGCCTCTTCCCGAATGTCATCCAGTTCCTTTTCCGACGCAGCTCCATCAAGCACAATGAACTTCTTCATTTGCTCGATGCAATCATATTCTTCGTACCAGCTGAGCAATTCCTTCGACTTATATCTCTCATGAGATCCGCTGGTACTATGTCCCTGTGGCTGAGTCAACTCATGCACATGCACCAGAACTGGAGCATGATGTTCGCGGCAATAGCTGACAGCCTTTTCATATGTCATCATCAACTCAGGATAGTTCCATCCCTTCACCTTGAAAATTTTCAATCCTTTCATGGTTCCGGTAGACTCCATTCCTGAAAGCGCTTGGGAGATACTCTCCTTTGCGGTCTGATACCGGATAGGCACAGAAATACCCCAGCCATTGTCCCATACTGACATACACATGGGCACCTGCATAACGCACGCGGCATTCATTGTTTCCCAGAAGAGACCTTCTGAGGTAGATGAATCACCAATGGTACCAAAGGCTACTTCATTACCCTGATTGCTGAAGTGTGTCCATGAATGCAAAGCCTCATTCTTTTTGAAATATGAAGAAGCCTGAGCCAGACCAAGAAGTCTGGGCATCTGTCCTGCTGTAGGAGAGATATCGGCCGAGCTGTTTTTCATGTCGCTCACCCGCATCCAGCTACCATCCTTATCGATAAAGCGCGTTGAATAATGTCCGCCCATCTGCCTTCCGGCGCTGCTTGGCTCTGCCTGAACATCAGTATGAGCGTACAATGCAGCGAAATACTGACGAACGTTCAGTTCACCGATGGCCATCATGAAGGTCTGGTCGCGGTAGTAACCGCTTCGCCAGTCGCCGTTTTTAAACTGGCGCGCCATGGCAATCTGAGCCAGCTCCTTCCCATCTCCAAAAATCCCAAACTTGGCCTTTCCGGTGAGCACCTCCTTTCTGCCGAGCAGCGAAGCCTCACGGCTGATGCAGACCAGGCGATAATCTTCGAGCATTCGCTCACGGATTCTCTCTTCTGAAAGTGTCATTTCCCTTGCTGTGGAGGTCTTCGTCATAATCCCGCAATTTCGTGTTGCGAAGATACGAGTATAGAGTCCTTATGATACGGACCTCAAACCGGGATTCGGGAGTAGGCAACTGCGGTCTGCGATGCCAGTCTCGCGTTATTCAAAACCAGCGAAATATTGGCGAGAATCGATGTCCCATGGCTTTTCGCATTAATACGGGCAAGAAGAAACGGAGTGATTTCCTTTCCCCTGATGCCTTCGCGTTCTGCCGCCTCCAGGGCTTCCTCTATCCAATGGTTCATCGTTGATGAGGGTACTTCACTTTCTTCCGGTATGGGGTTGGCGATTAATACACCTCCATCCAGTCCCATGGTCCACTTTGATTTGCAAAACCGGGCAATTTCACCGGGATCATCCGAACTCAGGCTTAATTTCAGTCCGGAGGTTCTGGAATAAAAAGCCGGAAATTCCAATGTCCCGTAACCAATCACGGGAACACCCATGGTTTCCAGGTACTCCAGCGTTGACGGAAGATCGAGAATGGCCTTTGCACCCGCCGATACAACACATACGGAAGTGCGTGACATTTCTGTCAGATCAGCAGAAATGTCAAAGGTTTTGTACCCCATTCTGTGTACACCTCCAATGCCGCCAGTGGCAAAGAAATGTATCCCCGCTTTTTCGGCAATCAGCATGGTAGTGGCCACTGTAGTGGCAGCATGAAGTTTCCTGACTACCGCAATGGGCAGATCATTGCGGCTGACCTTCATCACTTCCTTCGAAGAAGCCAGCATGTCGAGCTGCGCGTCATCAAGTCCGACCAGTACTCTTCCATTGAGTACGGCAATGGTAGCCGGGACAGAACCATTTTCCCTCACGGCCTGCTCAATTTGTCGGGCAGCAGAAATGTTATCAGGATATGGCAATCCATGAGAAATGATCGTGCTTTCCAAAGCCACGACCGGTCGCATTTCCTTCAGGGCCTGTTCAACTTCAGGAGCAATCAGAATATCCATGTTCCAAAGTTAGGTGTGCCTGTAAACTCATTCTATGGATGAAAAAAACATTTGTAACTCTGACCCGTCCAAATCTGGTTTTATTGATCTGGCATAAGTGATCTTCAATAACATGAGCCTAGATTTGCCGGCTGTACCAACATGAAGTTCCTCATCACATATCTGCGTTCATCGCGCAAATGGCTTGCACTTGCATTGGTGCTGGCTGCGGTCAACCAGTGTTTCTCGCTCATGGACCCGTATATCACGGGTAAGATGATCGATCAGCTGGTGCATAAGCGCGATGAGTACGCTGAAGACTGGTCGGCCTTCGGAAACGATTTGCTCATTTTCCTGCTCATGGCCATGGGTGTAGCCATGGTGTCAAGGATTGCCAAGAACTTTCAGGACTATTATACCAGCGTTGTTATTCAACGCACAGGCGCGGCGATGTATACCGACGGTATTCGTCACTCATTGGAATTGCCCTACGAAGAGTTCGAAGATCAGCGCAGTGGCGAAACCCTGGGGAAGATTCAGAAAGTGCGATCAGACATGGAAAAGCTGATCAGCACCTTTATAACTCTGGCATTTCAGAGTTTCGTAGGAATCATCTTTGTGATGTCGTTCGCGCTGAAGGTTCACTGGTGGATAGGTCCGTTCTTTCTGGCAACTGTGCCCGTTCTCACTTTCATCAGCAATCTTCTCAGCAGGAAGATCAAAGTTGTAAGTCGTAAAATTCTCGGTGAAACTACCTCGCTTGCCGGAAGTACAACTGAGTCATTGAGAAACATCGAGCTGGTAAAGAGTCTCGGCCTTACCGATCAGGAAATCGGGCGCTTGAATAATACAACCCATAAGATCCTCGGATTGGAGCTGAAGAAGGTCAAGTACCTCCGCAGCCTCAGTTTTGTTCAGGGGACCCTGGTCAACTTCCTGCGCACGTGTCTTATTTTCTTCCTGTATTATCTGTTCTTCCAACATGACATCACTTTTGGTCAGGTGATGACCCTGATATTCTTCAGCTTTTTCATTTTCGGGCCTTTGCAGGAGATAGGAACGTTTGTCAGCGCTTATCGCGAGGCTCAGGTATCCCTCAAGATGTTTGAGGAAATCATGCAAAAACCTGCGGAATACCGTCCTGAGCATCCTGTCATCATTGAAAATCTTGATCGCATCCGATTCCAGGGAGTCACCTTCCGACACAGAAATGCCAGAAATGAAGCCCTCTCTGAGGTATCATTCCATTTAGAAGCCGGAGAAACCATTGCGTTTGTCGGTCCATCCGGTTCCGGAAAATCTACACTGGTGAAGCTTCTTTCCGGTCTTTACAGACCAACTTCGGGCAGTATCCTGTATGGCGGGCATGACAGCCTGGTGGTTGGCATGAAAAGTATCAGAGACAGAATCGGACTTGTTACTCAGGACACCCATTTGTTTGCCGGGACCATTAAAGAAAACCTTCTCTTTGTTAAACCCGATGCAACAGACTCCGAAATTCTGACAGCACTAAATAAGGCCAGTTGCCAGAATCTGCTGGCCAGGGCCGAGAAAGGACTGGATACGACTATAGGAGAAGGAGGAATTAAAGTTTCAGGCGGTGAAAAGCAGCGGCTTTCGATAGCCCGCGCACTGCTGCGCAATCCGGGTCTTTTGCTCCTCGATGAAGCTACTTCTGCACTGGACAGCATAACAGAAGAGGAGATTACTTCTACGATTCGTGCACTCAACGCGCAGCGCACAGTGATGACCATACTGATTGCTCATCGCCTCAGCACAATCATGCATGCCGACAGAATTTATGTTCTCGAAAAAGGCAGGATTATTGAACAGGGCAGTCACGGAGAGCTGGTGGCCATGCATGGTTTGTATTTTGCCATGTGGAGACAACAACAGGGCGAGCGCCAGCGGGAGGAAACAATTGCGTAATCTGATCATCATATTTCTGGCTGCGATCTCGATTCCGCTGACCACCATAGGTCAGGAAGATACCATTGGCTGGTCATTCAACGGCTTGCGGTGGGAAGATTATAAGACTGTCCTGAACCCGGCATCTGCGCATGATGCATTTACATACTCCGGAATTTCATTTGAAATGTTCGAAGAGGAAGACACGGTTCATGTGGTGTTTACATCATACTTCGACCGGTCGCAGAGCTGGGTGCGTAAAGGACACCTCAACGACACGCTGCTCGCGCATGAGCAGTTGCATTTTGATATTATGGAGCTGTACACCCGCAAAATGTATGCGGCTGCCGAACCATACACGAATAAAAACTACCGTGAATTCATTTCGCAGAAATATGAAGATCGCGTGAGAAAAATATTCTCTGATCTGTACAACGAACAAATCATGAGGCAGCAGAACTACGACGTGGAAACAGCACATGGGCAGATTGATGAAGAGCAGAAGAAGTGGACAGAAGCGATTCATAAAGAGCTATCGGACCTGAAGAAATACGATGTCAGATCGACATCCCAACAGTGATTCCGGCACCGAAGGCATAAACCCTGATACGGTCTTCCCGAATCTGATAGGAGCTATCACTACCCAATCGCAATTTGCCAAGATCACCTGCCGTACCTGGCATGGTCACCATGGTGTTGAATCCAAAATGAAGTCCCTTCTCTCCGGTGCTCCATAAATACTCGGCTTCGATTCCCCAATGAAAACACATTCCGGGATCCGGATTCTCCATTTCATATAATTCTTCCATATCGTCATAAACAAGGCTGCCAGTGGCGGCCGTACTCGAAAAGAAAATACCGGTATAGAAGCCCGAAGGAATATTTCGCTTGCCACTCAGCCGGGCCATTCCGGAAAGTCTCAAATCAACGGTCTTGATTTTTCCCAAAGGATCCTCGTACCTATAAAAATTGTCAACGAGAGCAAGACGATACGACATAAAACCAGAGGATGCCTTCAATCTCCATTCTCCTGTATTCCAGCTCGCCCCCAACCTCACATTGCCGGAACTTCTGAAACCCACAGTGTAATGCCATTTCTCATCGTAAGAATGAGGACTATGACCCCCTGCTATTTCCGCTCCGCCTTCAGATGGTCCGAATGGTTGGACTGACGAGAACTGAACATCAATCGTCCAGTTTGGCGAGATGGCTTCCTGTCCATTTGTGTTGCTCACTATAAGTAAGCCAGACAACATGAGA
>JBEAZL010000029.1:0-11015 GCA_041170085.1 Bacteroidota bacterium | reverse complement strand
ATATCTGGTCGTACATCAGATAAAGCGGCTTCTCATCTTCGCCACGTGAGGCATTCTCTTCGAGGACCAGATCACATATTTCTTCAAGTTGTTCCTTGCTGAAAACTGTTCCCGTCGGATTTAAAGGCGAGCACAAGGCCAGCAGTGATGCGCCTTTCAGGTGAGGGCGCAGTTCGTCGGCTGTAGGCATGAAGTTGTTCTCTGCCGATGTTTCAATCATCACCTGCTTCGCATGACTCAGGTGAGTATAGTGGTTGTTATTCCAGGATGGCACCGGAAACACCACGGTATCGCCGGGGTCCACAAGTGCCTGAAATATGGCATAGATAACGGGTCGAGCACCACCTGCGATAAGCACATCCTCCGGGCCATATTCAACATCGAGCGTGCGGGAGATCAACCGTGATACCTGCTTGCGCAGTTCAGGGTTGCCATTGGCAACGGGATAGTTGGTGAGGCCTGCTTCGTAACAGTTGATAATGTGCTGCTTCAGTTCTGCAGGAATAGGAAAAATCTGTGGATCAAAATCACCAATGGTGAAATTGTAAATCTGATCGCCCTGTGCAATCTTGTCCCTGATCTCACCGGCCAGTTTGATAATTTCTGAGCCTATGAGATTTTCAGCCATAGCCGAAACCCTCAATGTACGGGTGCCTGCAGCTTCTGCTTTTTGGTTCATTGTCTGAAAGTTTTTCAGCGCCCGCCAAAAGGCAATCAGCTGAATAAGGCCGCAAAATTAGGAATTTAAGCCATTGAAGCGCCGACTCAGGAGCCAAAATGACGCACATCAGGTGGAGCCGTCATTCTTCTGAAAAATCGCCCGTCCAAAAAGGAGTTTCCGTATGCGGATACCTCTGGATGTGTATCTCGCGCACCCGGCGATAGATGGTGTCTCTGAGCTGATCGATATTCTCCTTTTGAACGGCCGAGATGAAGAGCACGTCCTGTCCCGGCAGCTTAGCCATCCAGGTGTTTTTCCATTCTTCCAGGGTCATACTGCGCTTCGACCGCTCCCCGAGGTCATCTTCAGGGTGAGGTTCGTATTGATAGGCGTCTATTTTATTGAAGACAAGGATCACAGGTTTATCGCCCGAACCTATCTCCTGAAGTGTTTCATTCACTACCCGGTAATGGTCTTCAAACTGCGGGTGCGAAATGTCTACCACGTGCACGAGCAGATCGGATTCTCTGGTTTCGTCGAGCGTGCTCTTGAACGATTCGATCAGTTGGTGAGGCAGCTTCCTGATGAACCCGACGGTGTCTGAAAGCAGAAAAGGAAGATTATTGAGTACTACCTTCCTGACGGTAGTATCGAGGGTCGCAAAAAGCTTGTTCTCGGCAAAGACCTCGCTCTTGCTGAGCAGGGTCATCAGGGTGCTCTTTCCAACATTGGTGTATCCTACCAAAGCTACCCTGACCATGGCAGCGCGCCTGCTGCGCTGAGTGGATTTCTGACGGTCAATGACCTCCAGTTGTCTTTTGAGCAATGCGATCCTGTCTCTGACTATTCGTCGGTCGGTTTCAATTTCCTGCTCACCGGGACCTCTCATTCCAATACCGCCTTTCTGTCGCTCAAGGTGTGTCCACATCCTGGTAAGTCGCGGCAGCATGTATTCGTATTGTGCCAGCTCCACCTGTGTGCGGGCATGGGCGGTTCTTGCCCGGCTGGCGAAAATGTCCAGAATGAGGTTGTTACGGTCCAGGATTTTAACCTTCTCGTCCCTGTTCTCATTGAAAACCCTATCCAGGTTGCGCATTTGAGACGGAGCCAGTTCGTCATCGAAGATGATCATGTCTGCCTTGGTATCCAGCACAAAATCGCGGATTTCCTGAATCTTTCCTGCGCCTACAAAAGTGCGGGGATCGGGATGGTCAAGAACCTGAATAAATCTTCTGGTGCACTTTGCGCCTGCTGTCTCTGCAAGAAAAGCAAGCTCGTCGAGGTATTCGTCGACTTGTTCACGCGACTGTTCGCGAGTGACAAGGCCTACAAGGACACAAGACTCTGATGGTTTGTTTGTTTCTATCAATGAATCACAAAAAGGATGGCAAAGGTAACCCGCTATTGACCTGCGGCACCACGAAGCCCAATGGCATAGTCAGCGAGTGCCTGAATCTGGTCCTCCGAGAGAATGTCCTTGTGGGGCGGCATAGTGCTTACACCGTAGCGTATCCTGTCGAGCACTTCATCTCTGCGAAGAATGCTCGCTGTGAGGTCCTTGGCATTGTCCACCACACCTTTACCGTCCTGGCCATGACAAATCCCGCATTTAGCGGAATACAGCTTTTGTACCATGGCAGGATCGATTGGTCCGGACTGAGGAGCTGCCACTTCAGACTCACCGCATGCTACAAGCAACAGCAGCGCAAAAAACATGGCCATTAAATCCAGCCCCTTCCTTCTCCAACTTCTCTGAATGTCCATGGAATCATGAGTAAAATGATGATAAGCGCAACCAGATAGAACACGAAGATGAAGCGGTGTCTGGCCCAATGGCTGACCTGCTTCTTTGATCTCGAATAACCGTATGTAAGCAGAATGGCAGCCAGAATCATACCCACCAGATGCTCCACAACCCAGAACCGGCTTACAGAATCGTTCATGATCTTTCCGCCTGACATATAGGCCTTGACCATCGGACTTACCACGTACAGCACTACTCCGAGAATAACCTGAAGGTGCATGGCGATCATGCTGAAAAGGGCAAGTTTCTTATCCGCCTCATCCTCCGGTTTGTACATCCTCATGAGGCTGTCGATGATAGTCACAACCATAAGAATGAGAAGTATCCAGCGAAGTATAGAGTGCGCAGAGAGTAAAATGTCGTACATATTGTGCTGTATTAGTGCCCCAAACATAATCAAGGATCACCAAATTCTCCGCCTTCCGCCGCCTAATATTCTGCGCGGTGATGCAGGCTTGTCCTTCTGCTCAAAGAAACAGATATTTGCACTTATCAGAATACTATGCACGAAGTAGTTTACAACGTCACGGTTAGCGTGGATCCGGTTTCGAGTGAAGAATGGCTGAACTGGATGCGTACGGAGCACATTCCCGATGTGCTTTCAACCGGATTGTTCCTTCGCAGTCAGATCATGCGCATTGAAGGCTATGAAGAAAACGGCGTCACTTATGCCATTCAATATACTCTCGCAAGCAGGCAACATCTTGACCGGTATCAGCAGGAATTTGCTCCGGCACTTCAACAAAAACATGCCGAGAAGTTTGGCGATAAGGCGCTGGCGTTTCGGACGGTGCTCGAAATCATCGAAAAATTTCACGACTGATTAACCGGTTTCAATTCCCGGAAACCACAAATGCACCATTAGCGCTCTGTTCATTCCAGGTTACTACAAGCAAGTAAGCACCTGGCGCGAGATCCGAAGAGTCAAAGGAAAACGAGTGCACTCCGGCGTTTTCACTGATGACCTGCCACTCTCTCACTATTTCTCCATTCATCGCCACGACCCGGATGCTAACATCTCCCCGGCCAGGAATGTTATATCGGACACTGCCTATGTCTGTCACCGGATTGGGGTAAACACCAAAGACAGCGAATTCAGACTCACCGAGAATCTGGCAATACGTGTTGTCGGATGGCTTCTGCTCAGTATAATCCGCTTGATTTGAAAACGCTGTTACACACAAGTATGGTTGATTGGCAACAAAAACCGAATATGACGAATTAAATTGATATGTCAATGAATTGCCGGGATGTAAACTTCCCTGCCATGACTCCCTGACGGGAGAATCGCCCCCCTGTTGCCATGAGAATTGTATATCATTCACTACGAAATTTCCATTATTGTAAACTGTAGCGACGATTACGCCGGTTTGCTCATCCACTGCAATTCCCGTAATAACCAGGTCCAGAACCGGCACAGCCACAAGTACCTGAGTGATGCTGGTATCAGAACATCCGTATTCGTTGGTAGCAATGAGGGTAACTTCATATAACCCTTCCTCCGGGTATTCATGAGAGGTCTGTATGCCAATTGCTGAGCTTCCGTCGCCAAAATCCCATTCAAAGATTTCAGCGACACTGCCGGCAGCGCTGAACTGGGCAAGAAAAGGCGGAGCACCTATCTCGGGAGAATCAGAGATGACGGTCACAGCATCAGGCCAAACCGGAATGAGCTGATGTAAGGAAGCTTCACAACCCAGGTCGGTAACAACCTGCAAGCCCACGTCCTGAAATCCTGTTTCATCAAACACCGGAAGTATGAAAGCATCCTGTGACACCTCAACATTGTCAATAGTCCAGAAATACGAATCAATCTGGTGGTCGCTGAGTATCTGTGCGCCAATCGGAAAAACCTCACCCAGACATGCGTTACCTGTGTTGAAGTCTATTTCCGGAAGATCACTTATCTGTACGATTGCGAAGGCCGTATCGGCGCATCCGTTGACCGCAGTCACGAATAAAGAAGCCATGAATGTCTGTGGCTGCACATAAAAATGTGATGGCGACACGAGTCCCGAGTACGCACCGTCACCGAAGTCCCAGTCATATTCGACCACCGGACCACTGTCTTCCACATCTACTACAGCATCGAAATAGGTGATGTCGCCTGTGCATTGACCTTCAAATGCAATTGACGCCACTGGCGGCAATAGCGCCTGAAACATTCCTTCTGAGTCATCTGTACATCCATATTCTGTTTCAACAGTCAGGGTCACATCATGGAAACCAGCATCAAATGGTCCTGCGGTGATATTCTCACCGACGTATTCCATTTCATCTATAGTCCAAAGGAATCCGGTAATCTCACCATCAACCGAAACTGAATTATCTGCAAACTCTTCAAGCTCATTGGTGCATGCCTGCGGAAGAATAAAGCCGGCCTCCGGCAGTTCGTGTACTATCAGAACTTCTTCATATGTACCCACACATCCTGTGGCAGATTCACCTATGACCATAACCACATATGACCCTGGTGATGCGAAAGTGTGATCAGATGTTTCACCGATGGACCCGCCATCGCCGAATTCCCATATCCATCCGACAATTTCATCCGTTGAGTTATTAATCGCGGTGAACTGCACAGGAGTATTGACGCACGCTCCAACCGAAGTAAAACTCACCGAAGGAGAAACGCCAATCACTTCAACGAGCATGGTATCATAGGCAAGACAGCCATTCTCATTTTCAGCTATCAGGCTATACTCTCCCGATTCCTCAATAATCAGAACATTGTCCGTAGTACCGTCGGACCAGAGATATCCGGTTGGCGTTGCAGAGTTGTCTGTGATGTGTATGCCATTTCCGGAACACAATTCGAGATCCGGTCCGAGGCTCACCTGGTTGGGAAATTCATCTACTTCAACCCAAACCTGAGTCTGCAAAGTGCAATCGAAAGCATCGGTTACGATGAGCTGAACAGCACCTTGTTCCTGAGTGGTAAATGAAGACCCCTGAGAATTGTCGGGCCACAGAATTTCGAATGATGTATCAAGCCCCGTATCCCACGTCCACCCGAACCCGGCACAAATCAACTGATCGCCCGGAGCCGTGTTCCCGGGAAACTGCACATGGACAGTATCTGCGAGATGGCGTCCGAACAAGTCAACCACCTCAACAAGATAATCACCCGTATTCTGCACTTCCAGACATTGATCTGCCGAACCTCCGGTCCAGCTATAGGTCTCAAATCCATCCGATGCGCAAACAGTTACCGGGCAAAAGCTGTCCTCAATGATGATGTCATCTGTCACACTGAATGATGGACCGTATTTATTGGCGAGATAGAGTTCAACCTGTTCAACTTCAGCGGGCGCAAGAGCTTCTGAATAGACGATTACTTCAAAAATATCACCGTCCCAAACCCTTTCGTAGAGCAATCTGTCGACTGTGAGGCTCGATGCTGCACAATCGCCGGTGGTGACAAGAGAAACAATCGAGTAGTTCACAGGCGCCTCAGTCACTGTTCCATCAACCTGCTCAAAATTTACACGGGTAATACCGTCCCGGACCTCGGGAGCAGAGAGCGTCGGGTGCCACATAACCTTATCGGGACCACGGAGAAAATCAGCCTGGGCAAAGTGACCGAGCAGACATCTTGGATATGCGATATCCGCAGCCGGATCTTCACGCAATACCCAGAAAACTGTTCTGATGTTGGTTACTTCTGCGAAATCCAGAAAATCATTGTTGCCATCGAAACGCACAGCAGGGTACCCGTTGAGCACATCATCCACCAATACAGGCCTTAGTCCTGCGGCAAATGTGGAGGCATCTCTGTCGTTTCCACTCTGGTCCTCCCAAAGGGCAACAGTAGTGAGTTCAGTCGTAACACCCAGATCGCTGCGGAACCATAGTTCAAGGCCAGGCAGGTCATCGGGAAGAATCTGCGCTGAGGCCAATCGAGACAGTACGATGGCAAATAGGAAAATTCCTGAAAGCTTTTTCATACTTTATTCCGATGTGAAGGTAGCTTGCATTCACGCTCAGAGCTAAGCATTGGTACATTTGTTTTTTCACAAGCCCCACTTTATCAGATGATCCGCCATTGGAAGAACACATTTCGCGAGATGATCGCGGCAATGCGTACGGATGGATCTTTCGTTCAAAATTCGCTGCTGATGTTTTCCTCATCCGGGGCATCCATCATCCTACAGTTTGTATTTGCATTCATTCTCAGCCGGATTTATTCCGAGACAGACTATGGCTTGTTCGGCATTTTCAACTCTTATGTCGCCATACTCGGCAGCATTGTCACACTGAATTACAACCAGGCTTTCGTGCTTCCGCGTGATGAGAATTCCTTCGCTGCGCTTTTCCAGCACACCATCAGAATTACCATTATCCTGTGCATCGCTATCTCACTGCTCACAGTTCTGGCAGGAAAGCAGATTCTGGAGTGGATGAACCATGAGGAAGTGGGGAACTGGATTTATCTCGTCGGGCCCACATGTCTTGTTCTGGCTCTGGACAAGGTTATCATGGACTATGCAGTTCGTGAAAAAGCCTTTAAGAAAATGACCTTGTGGAGCACACTGGCCATGTTCTTTTCCAAGACTTTCAACGTTGGATACGGAATGGTCAATGCCAATGCAGCCGGATTGATCATCACCAATTTTCTGTTCTACCTGGCAGAGATGAGTTTATTCATGCGCTTTGTTACGCGAAAGGCCATACATACCCTTCGCATTCCGGTAACGCGACATAAGCGGAAGGAAGTTATCAGAGAGTACAGAACATTCCCCTTGTACATCTTTCCCGGTAACTTCATCAATACGATCAGCAACTACCTGCCACCTGTTCTTCTGGCCTCTCTCGGATTTGGACTGGAAGCCGTGGGATACTTCACTTATTCCCTGATCATACTTGATCTTCCCATCAGGCTGATGGGGAGTGGAGTGAGTTCCGTTTTTCTCCCGAAGGCGAATGACATGTACGCCGAAAGACCACATGAGCTGGCTCCTGCCACATGGAGGCTCTTCAAGAATATGATGCTGTTGTCAGCTGCATCTGTTGCCGTCATCTTCATTGCGGGAGAGCCCATTTATTCTCTGTGCTTCTCTGACCGATGGGCGCCGGCCGGACGCATTGCGGAGATTCTTACGGTATTCTATTTCTTCCGTCTTCTGAGCGCTCCGCTCACCGTGCTCTTCAATGTCTTCAGGCGAGAACGGGAATTTCTCATTTTCCAGACGATTCTTATGATCGTGCGCGTCATAAGTCTTTTCACCGGCGCGGCTCTTACCCACGATTTCGAAACCCTGGTTCTCATATTCAGCATCTCCAACGCAGCTGTTTATTTCGGCCTTTGTATCTGGATATTCGTTATGGTTAAACTGAACATCCTGAAATCCGTGGCTTTCACATTAGGCTGGGGCATTGTCATATTCGGAGGAGGATACCTGATCAGGGAGGCCCTTTTTGGATGAGGGTCTCATTCAGGATAACGTGCATATTCCAACCGTTACGTATCCATTCTTCTGTAACTTCTGCGCATACTTAGATGTAATTTGCGTCCGATGAAAATAGCCATCAACACACGCCTGGTACTGGAAAACCGCATGGATGGTATGGGTTGGTATATCTACGAAACAACCCGTCGGATGGTGGCTGCACATCCCGAAGTTGAGTTCCACCTGCTGTACGACAGAACTCCTGATCACTTTCTGATTGAGGGAACCAACGTGGTAAATCATGTCCTTCCCCCTCAGGCCCGGCACAGTATTCTCCAGAAGATCTGGCACCAATGGTCTGTAAAACGATGTCTGCAAAAATTCCGGCCGGATGCGTACGTATCAGCTGATGCACAATTGACCCTCGGACTGAAAGTTCCTTCTGTCCTGGTTATTCATGATATAAACTTTGAACATTACCCCAAAGACATTCCAGGTCATTACAGCAGGTACCTGAGGAAGTACTCTCCGTTGTTTGCCCGCGCCGCGAGCCACCTTGTAACTGTGTCGTCATACAGCGCTCAGGATATTGCTTCTCATTACGGCATTGAGCGAAATAAAATCCTTGTGATACCCAACGGGGTCAACGACGATTTCAGGCCCCTTACATCGAAAGAAAAAGATGATATAAGGCAAGAACTTACCGGAGGTGATCCTTACTTCATTTTTGTGGGCAGTATCCATCCGCGAAAAAATCTTCATCGCCTGCTTCAGGCCTTCGATATTTTCAAAAACGAAACTAAGAGCCGTGTAAAACTGCTGGTTGCCGGTAACCTCTTTTACATGCATGACGAGCTGCGCTCAGCTCTTGATCAAATGCAACACCGGCAGGATGTCATTGAAGGTGGCAGGATGGATGCATCACGTCTACATCTGGCCGTGGGAGGCGCTTTGGCTAATGTTTATGTGAGTTACTTTGAAGGATTCGGGATTCCGGTTCTTGAAGGATTCCGGTGCGGAGTGCCCGTCATTGGCGGAAACCAGACAGCTATTCCGGAAGTGGCCGGAGATGCTGCGCATCTGGTGAACCCTTTCGACATCCGTGACATAGCAGATGGACTGAAGAAAGTCTACGCCGACGAAGCATACCGTGATACGCTCATTTCAAGAGGGCTTCAGCGGGCATCTCAGTTTTCATGGGAACACACGTCCAGAGAACTGTGGCGGGCTATACACTCCATCACAAACTGACCAATATGCTCGCTGCTGCATTTGACCCAAGATATACGGAGGCTGGTTGTGATGAAGCCGGGCGGGGTTGCCTTGCCGGTCCGGTGGTGGCTGCGGCTGTTATCCTGCCCAAAGACTTTTATCATCCGTTGCTGAATGACAGCAAACAACTGACTCATACCCAGCGTACGATGCTGCGTCCGATCATTGAGTCAGAATCACTGGCATGGGCGGTATCATCCTGCGACAATCATGAGATAGATTCGATCAATATCCTGAACGCCTCTATACTGGCGATGCACCGGGCCATTGAAAAACTTTCACTTGCACCCGAGTTGCTGTTGATAGATGGTAACCGTTTCAAAGCCTATCCTGGAATTGCACATGTTTGTGTTGTGAAGGGAGACGCCAAATTCGCATCCATTGCAGCCGCTTCAGTCCTGGCCAAAACACACCGCGATGAACTGATGGTGGAACTTCATGATCAGTTCCCTCAATACAACTGGTTGTCGAACAAAGGATACCCGACAGAAGAACACCGCAAGGCGCTGCTGGAGCATGGTTCAACCTCACTGCACAGGGCAACTTTCACCCTGAAAAGCAAGTCCTGAGTCATTCCTGACCGGGCTTAATAATCATTCCTATGGCGGCACCACAGATTACAGCGCCTGTCGCTGATCGAGGAAGATCTTTGCACAAATAAAATCAAACAGAAACTTCTTCCAGGAATTGGTAAATTCTCTCTTTCTCAGTACATCTGCGATCTTATCTCTGTCGAACCACTCAAAAATCTTAGAATCCGAGAGGAAATAATCCAGATGGTTCGGATTGGTGAAATCAAAAATGGAATTAATGCTCGCATTGAAACCCTTCTTCTCCCTGCTCAACCGCACCTGATCATTGAGTATGCCCTTCATAGACTCGCGAAGAATGTACTTGTTGTAGCCATCGCGTATCAGAAACCTGTTCGGAATGGTATAGGCAAACTAAAACAGGTTCTTATCCAGAAACGGGCTTCTGTTCTCAATGCTGTACTTCATCGAATTCAGATCGTCTTCATGAAGTATTACACGGACAACCTCTGCGAACATCTCGTTCATCATCCGGTTCCTGAGTAGCGACTGAGAATATTTTACCTCTGTAAACTCCTCCGCAAACTCTACTTTCAACAACTTCCTGAATTCGTCATTATTAAAGTAAATGTGTGAACGCCGGCGATGGTCCTCAATGAAATAATCCCACTTGCGGAAGTCCGGATGGCGCACATACTGGAGTACATGGGTCTCCCATTCCTTCTTGAGTCTGGGCAGGTCTGTGGTATCGCGCATCTCGAACAGATGCATAATAAAATGATCGTAGTACCCGGTAAACATCTCATCAGCTCCGGTACCTGAAATAGAAATTTTATATCCTGATCCTGATATGGATTCCGAGAGCATTGAGTGCACGAAGTACGAAATGGTCGCTACAGGTGCGTCGTGATAACGAATGAGTTCCTCCAGTCGAGCAATGTTGGAGTCTCCAGGTTCGAGTATAATTTTAGTGCTCGAACACCCCGTATCATTCACAGTAGCCTGGATATTTTCAAATTCATCGTACCGGTGATCCCGGTCGATAATGGAAAAGGTGTTGACCTTTGCATTGAATACCTTGGCGGCAATGCTTACCAGACTTGCTGAGTCGACTCCTCCGCTCAGGCAAAATGCCAGAGGGACATCAGATCGGAGGCGCAACCTCATGCTCTCTATGAGGTGATGTCTTGAACCCTCGATAGCCGCTTCCATAGTCATACTGCTATCGGGATTGTATGCAGGACTCCAGTATCTGTATTCCTTAAGACGCAGATCGTGCGCTACATTAACAATAGTTGATATATCAATTTCCTCAATTCCTTCGAGAAAATGTTCCCCTGATTTGTACAATGACTTAT